>CAZZAH010000052.1:0-14687 GCA_964652115.1 uncultured bacterium
GACGTCAACGGTGACGGCTTCGGCGATCTCCTGATCGGCGCGCCCGGCGCGATTTCGGGACGTGGCCAGGCGCTCCTCTACTTGAGCAGCGCGAGCGGGCTCGCGTCGACATCGCAGTGGCTGGTGCAAGGCGCGCTCCCCGGCGCCGACCTAGGGCGCAGCGTCGCCGCGGCAGGCGACCTGAACGGCGATGGCTTCGCCGATCTCCTGGTCGGCGTCTCGCGCGAGGCCGACGACTCCGACAACGCGGGCGGCGTCTTCCTCTATCTCGGCTCCGCGAACGGCCCTTCGACCCAAGCGATGTGGTCGATCGAAGGCGATCAAAGCGAGGAAGGACTCGGCAGCCGCGTCGCCGACGCCGGGGATGTCGACGATGACGGCTTCCGCGATCTCCTGGTGGCGGCGCCGACCCACGACGCGGGCGAGACCGATGAAGGGCGCGTCTACTTCTACGCCGGATCCGCATCGGGCTACGCGACCACGCCGGACTGGTTCTTCGACTCGAACGAGGCGGATGGCGGACTCGGTCGCGCGCTTTCGGGCGGCCTCGACGTCAATGCCGACGGCTATTCCGACGCTTGGATCGGCGCTCCCGGCAGCGCGAACGGCGGCGGCGCGGCCTATCTCTTCCTCGGTTCGTCCGCCGGATTCGCAGGCACTCCCAACGCCACCATCATCCGACCGGAGCCGGGCTTCGCTCGCGCGGTCGCGATGATCGGCGACGTGAACGGCGACGGCTATGTCGACCTTGCCGCGGGCGCGCCCGACGCGAGCGACGACCAGGCGAACGAAGGACTCGTCGTCGTCTACCACGGGTCGCCGACCGGGATCGACGACGTGCCCGACTGGCAGGCGCGAGGCAACGCGGTCGACGCGCGTTTCGGGGCGACGCTTCAATCCGCTGGCGACGTCAACGGCGATGGCTACGCCGACCTTCTCGTCGGAAGCCCGCTCGCCGGACGCGCCTGGCTCTTCCTCGGCGGCGCGAACGGTCTCTCCGCCGCGCCCGATTGGAGCCTCGATCAAGAGCAGGTGCTGAGTGCCTTCGGTGCCGCGGTCTCCGGCGTGGGCGACGTGAACAACGATGGCTTCTCCGATCTCCTGATTGGCGCGCCCGACCTCGACAATGGCCAGAGCAACGAAGGGCGCGTCTACCTCTTCCTCGGTCACGGAGAAGGTCCCGCCGCGGTCGCGCGGATGTCGACCGCATTGCCCGCGAACGACGAAGCGGGCGCCGCGGTCGCCGGAGCGGGCGACGTCAACGGCGATGGCTTCGCCGACTTCATCTCCGGCGCGCCCGGAACATCGAGCCCCGAAGCGGGGGAAGGTCGTGCCTATCTCTTCCTCGGCCCGAACGGAGCGCAGGCTTGGAGCTATGACGGCGGACAAGCCGGCGCGCGGTTCGGCGCCGCGGTCTCGAGCGCGGGCGACGTCAACAACGACGGCTTCACCGATGTATTGGTCGGCGCGCCGGGTGGCGCGGGTGCGGCCTATGCCTTCCTTGGAAAACCGAACGGCCTCTCGACCACGCCGGGATGGAGCGTGACCGGCAGCGGCGCGAACGCGGCGCTCGGCCGCTCGCTCGCCGCGGCCGGCGACGTGAACGGCGATGGCTTCTGCGATGTGCTCGTGAGCGCGAACGCATCGGAGGCGAGGCTCTACCTGGGCTCGGGCTCGGGCATCCATGCCACGCCCGGCTGGATCGCATCGGTTCCGGTCGAGGGCGATTGGCGCGATCTCCTGGTGGTCGGGCCAGGCGACGTCAACCGCGACGGCATGAGCGACGCGTTGCTCGTAGCGCGGCGCTATTCCGGTGGCGAGCCCGATGGCGGCGGCGCATTCCTCTACCTCGGAAGCGCGAGCGGCCTCGGCGAGACGCCCTGGTGGAGCGAGGTTCGCGACGAGCCGAGCTTCGGGCGCGCGGCCTCCGCCGCCGGGGATCTCGATGCCGACGGCTTCGCCGACTTCGTGATCGGCGCGCCCGATGCCTTCGTCGATCAAGGCGCGGTCTCGTTCTACTTCGGCGCGGAGCAATCGGTGGAACAGCCGGTGGCGGAGCTCCTCGGCGCATCGGGCGAACGGCTCGGTGCGGCCTTGGCGCGCATCGGAGATAGCGACGGCGACGGGCACGGCGATCTCGCGATCACCGCCGCGGGCGTCGATGAGGTGCGCATCCTACTCGGTCGCGAAGACGCTTTGGACGAAGGCCCGATTCTCTTCGGCGCCGCGGGCGAAGGCTTCGGCGCGGCATCAGCCGGCGCGGGCGATGTCGATGGCGACGGCTTCTCCGATCTCCTCGTCGGTCGTCCCGGCGCGAGCGGCGTGAGCCTCTTCCTCGCCAACGATCGCGATGCATCGAGCCCGGGACGCGTGGTGCTCGCGCGGCAAGCCAAGCGATCGGGCGCGCGCATGAGCCTTCTCGGCCGCTCCGACAGCGAAACCTCCCTGCGCTTGCTCGCGAGCGGTCGCTCCGCCGCCGGCCGCATCGATCTTCGCCTCGAGTGGTGCATCGACCTCACGACCTCGCCTCTTGCCGACCTGCCGACCGGACGCGGCCTGTGGATCGACAGCGGCGCGCCGATCGCGGGCGCGGGGAGCGCCCGCTCGTGGAATCAGATCGTCACTGGGCTGACGACCGGCAGCACCTATCACTGGCGGCTTCGCTCCGCGAGCCGATCGCCCTTTTTCCCGGCTGGACCTTGGGCTTCGCTCGCGCCGTCGGTGGCGAGCGAGATGCAGTGCCGGACCCGCGGCCAGCTCTCGACGATTGGAGTCGAGGAGCTGCCCGCGGCCAGGCTCGACTTCGGGATCCTCGGCATCGCGCCCAATCCCGCGTCGCGCGAGGTCGAGGTGAGCTTCACTCTCGAAGCGGCGCACGCGATCACGCTCTCGATCGTCGACGCCCAGGGCCGGCGTTTGCGCGCGTGGGATCTCGGCCCGCTCGAACGGGGAGAGCATCGGCTTCGTTGGGACGGTCGCGACGCGCGCGGACATCGGGTCGCGAGCGGGGTCTACTACCTGCGGCTTTCCGCTCCGGGTCGAAACGTGGCCCGACAACTGGTGTGGAGGTGATCGTGCGAGGACTCGCGCATGCGCTCGCGATCGGGGCGGCGTCGTTCGTCCTGCTCGCCGCGGGCTGTGCCGGCACCGGGGGCCTCTCCGGGGAACGCCTCCTTCGACGCGGAGATCTCGTGCGCGCCATTCCTCTGCTCGCGAGCGAGGAAGCGGCGCGTCCGCGAGACGCCGCGCTCAAGCGCAACCTCGGGATCGCGCTCTACCAGGACGGCCGCGCGGCCGAGGCGGCGGAGAAGCTGACGGCGGCGCGCTCGCTCGAGCCGAAGGACCGCGAGACGATCTACTTTCTCGCCCGCGCATCCGAGCTGGTCGGCGCGCGAAACGAAGCGATCGAAGCGTATGGCACCTACCTCGAGCTCGGTGGCCCGAAGCGGGCGGCGGTCCGCTCGCGCCTGCGGGAGCTCTCGCTCGAGCGCGCGCGCCTCGAGATCCAGCAGTCCCTCGCGCGAGAGGACAGCTTGACCACGGCGTCGCTGGCCGAGAACAGCATCGTCGTGCCGCAGTTCGCGAACGTGAGCGGTCGCGAGGCGCTCGATCCGCTGTCGCGCGGACTTTCGCTCGTGCTCACGACCGATCTCTCTCGCGTGCGACAACTCCGCCTGCTGGAGCGCGAGCGGATGGACGTCCTTCGGACGGAGATGATGCTCTCCTCGGCCAGCGATCCCGCGATGAACGCGGTGGTGAGCCCGGGCAGCGCGCCTCGCCTCGGGCGATTGATCGGCGCGCGGCGATTCGTGCAGGGCTCCTTCGTCAACCTGTCGGAGACCGGCATCCAGCTCGATGCCGCCGTGCTCGACGCGTCGAACGGCTCACTCGCGAGCACCTCGCAACCGGTGAGCGGCCCGCTGGCCGACGTCCTGGTGCTCGAGAAGGCGCTCTGTCTCCGCGTGCTCGAGGCGCTCGGGATCTCGCCTTCACCGGAGGAGCGCGCGGCGATCAATCTCCTGCCGACGCGGGACTATCGCGCCTTCCTCGCCTTCGCGCGCGGAATCGGCTTCGAGGACGCGGGACAGAAGGAGCAGGCGATCGCTGCCTACCAGGAGGCGGTGTCGATCGACCCGAGCTTTGAGGTGGCGCGCTTCCGGCGCGAGGTGCTCGAGGTGACGGCTCACGATCTCGAAGAAGGCGATGAAGCGGAGGCGAGGGAAGCGTACGGACGCGAGCTCGATCCGCGAGAGCGACTCATGCGGACCGGCAAGTGGACCTGGCTCGTGCCCGACACCGACACCGCCGGCTCGGACGCGGGCGACGACACACGCGTCTCCGGCCCGAACTCGATCGGCGATCGCGACGGCGCCGCCTCGGTCGCGGTCGGCGGCGCCATCCCACGGAGATAGACGGCGATGAAGGCAACACTCCGCGTGATCCGCTCGCCGCTCGTCGTGGCCATGCTTTCGATCGTCATCGCGCCGGCGACCGGCTTCGCCTTCGGCACCGCGCACCTGCCGATCAGTTATCGGAGCTGGACGCTCGAGGCCGACAGCAGCGGCGCCAAGACCACGATCTCGCAGTTCCACGCGCCGCTCGAGGCGACGGTCGCGCTCGGCCCGCATGCCGATCTCCTCGTCGCGACCGCCGGCGCGAGCTCTTCCCTCGACCTCGAGGAGGGGAGCACGGTGACCCTCGGAGGCGCGACCGATGTGGCAGCGCAAATGGTGTGGCGCCTGGCCGGCGATCGACTGTTGCTGCAGGGCGGCGTGAATGTCCCGACCGGAAAGCGCGAGCTCGACCTCTCGCAGTTCGCGCTCTCGCGGCTGCTCGGCCAACCGCTCTTAGGCTTTCGACTCGATGAGTACGGACGAGGGTTCGATTGGACCGCCGGGGCGGCGGCGAGCCTTCCGCTGCGCGAGCTGATCGTGCTCGGCTTCGGCGCCGGCTACATCGAGCATGGCGAGTATCGGCTGCTGGCCGAGGGCGCCGAGTATCGCCCCGGCAGCGAGGCTTCGTTTTCGTTCGGCTGGGACGCGGGCATCGACGAAAACGGAGAGTCACCGCTTCGACTCGACGCCACCTATCGGGCCTACGGCAAGGATGAGCTCGGTCCCGCGATCGTCTTCGAAGAGGGGAATCAGCTCGAGGCGCAGATCGACGTGCGCGGCTCGAACCCGGCCTTCCGTCCGCAGCTCCTTCTTCGGCTGGTCACGAAGTCCGACAACGTCGCGCATGGATTGGTCGGCAACACCATCGCCGCGATCAAGACCCGCGCGGGGAAGCAGTACGTCACGGCCTTCAGCGTCGATCGCCGGCTCTCCGATCGCCTCAACCTGGGCCTCGGTTCGAGCTGGATCCGCTTCAACGAGATCGATCCGCCGGGACAGGAGGGAGATGCCTTCGAGATCGGCCCTGGACTCGGCATCGCGATGGGTGGCTCCGCGCGCATCGATCTCGGCGCCCGCTATCTCTGGGGGACGCTCAAGCCCCGCGACACGGAAGGCGCCAGGCTCTCCCGCGTCGACATGCATGGGACCTTCTTTACCTTCGGTTTGAGCCTCGTCGCGAACTGAGCTAACGTAAGGGCCTGCCGTCCCACGTCCGCGATCAGGAAACCGAGGCGTCACCGCAGTGTTGGTAGCGACCCTGTGTTGGTAGCGACCCTGCGTTCCTAACGCCCCGTTGGTGGGGCGCCCTTGACCTCAGACCCTGCGCCCGAACCTCGGAGCGCCTGCCACTCAGCGAGGACCCCATGCCCCGACGCCCACGCCTCTATCGCACGGCTCTCTTCGCGCTTCTGCTCCTCGGCCCGGGTCTGGCGCCGGCTCTCGCGCTGGCGGAGGAACCCTTCCGCGAGCTCTCCTTCGATCAAGCGCTCTCCGCCGCGAAGAAGGAGAAGAAGCTCGTCATGGTCGACTTCTACGCCACCTGGTGCGGCCCATGTAAAATGCTCGATCGCACCACCTGGAAGGACGAGAAGGTGCAGGCCTGGCTGAAGAAGTCGACCGTTCCGCTCAAGATCGATGCCGAGAAGGAGCGCGAGCTCGCGAGCCGCTACCACATCAACGCCTATCCGACGATGGTCTTCATCCAACCCGACGGAACGGTGAAGGGGAGGCTGCGAGGCTATCTTCCGCCGGAGCAGTTCGTCGGTCAGGCCGAGGCGGCGGTGACGGGCGAGGGCGCGCTGGGCGCGGCCAAGGCGTCGGTCAAGGCGAGCCCGAACGACCCCAACGCGCATGTCGCGCTGGCCGACGCGCTGAGCGAGTCGGGAAAGCAGAAGGAGGCTCTGGCCGAGATGGTCTGGGCCTTTGATCACGGCCTCGAGAACGATCCCGGCTTCGCGAAGGCGCGGGCAACGACTCTCCTCGGCAGCATGAGCGAGCTCGCGAAGGAGTACCCACCCGCGCGCCAGGCGCTGGTCGAACGGCGCGCCGCTGCCCGCGCAAAGCTCATCGCCGGCGCGGCCGATCCGGTGGCGCGCGACGACCTGCCTCGCCTCGACTTCGCGCTCGGTCAACGGGACAGCACCATCCGCGTCTTCGAGGAGCTCAAGAATTTGGGCCCCACCCACGAGGAGTCGCGCCGCGCGATCGGCGTCGCCATCTCGGACCTGCTCTTCGAGCGACAGCGTTACGCAGACTTTCTCGCCTGCGCCGGCGACATGACCGGCAAGCTCGAGTCTCTGCTCAGCAAGGCGGTGCAGGCCGAGGCGGAGGTCGACAGCCTTCCGAACGGAGATCAGAAGCGCGCCTATATCGGGCAGCAGCTCACCGCCATCTGGAATGCATCGCTGCAAGGCTACGAAGCGCTGCTCGGCGGAGGGAAGAAGGAGGATGCCGATCGCGTCGCGCAGGCGATCCTTGCCTTTCGCGGAAACGCACAGACCTTCGAGCGCCTCGCGAACGCGGCCGATCGCGTCGGCGACTCCGCCACCGCCCTCAAGTGGCGCGGCCTCGACTCCGGCGAAAGGCCTTCCGAGCCGGCCATGCCCGCCGACTCCACCGTTCGCTTTGACGAGGGCTGAGCCGCCTCGGACTCGGTCCGCGGAGGCGGGTGAAAAGCCTCAACCTCATCGCGTGCGCGGCCGATCTCTTCCTTGGGCCGAAAGGGGGAGACGATGGGCACCTTGGTGCGAAACGAAGGATGGAATCGCCGCGAGTTCACCCGCGTGATGCTCGACCTGGAGGCGGAGCTCGAGCTGAACTCCAAGACCTCGGTGGTCGGACGCACGAAGGACATCAGCCTGAAAGGGCTCTTCCTTCGCTGCGCGGAGCGACCGGCGCTGGGAGCGCCCTGCTCCGCCGTGCTCCACTTCGCCGGACGCGGGTCGGATCACAAGGTACGCGCGGCCGGACGAGTGGCGCGGACCGAGCCGACCGGCGTCGGTATCGAGTTTCTCTCGGTCGAAGCCGAGGGCTATGAGCATCTGAAGAACCTGATCTACTACAACACGCCCGATCCGGCGGCCGCGCAGGCGGAGTTCGCCGGGCACCTCGGGCTCAAGCGTCGCGCCGCCTAGCCGCTTCGTCTCGCTTCGCTGAACCACGCTCCCGCCGCGCATCCCCGCCCGGCGGCGTGGCGCCTCGCGTCGCCGCGTGTCTGTGCTACCATGCACCTGTCTTTTCTCCGCGCCATCGATGACCGCCGACGAGGAGATGCAGGTGATCCGCGGCATCCGCGACTTTTACTACAGCACCGCCGACATGGACCGGGCCGTGACGTTCTATCGCGATGTGCTCGGCTTCAGCGTGGACGACGTCAATCCTTGGTGGTCGAGCCTCTCGTGGCACGGCGTGCGCGTCGGCCTGCACGGTAACGAAGGCAAGCCGGTTCATTCCGTCCCCTACGACGAGCACGGCGCTCACGGCGGCGGAACGCTGACCCTCGCCTGCGACGAGATCGACGGCGAGGTGGCGCGGCTCCGCTCGCTCGGCGTGCGCGTCTTGGGGGAGGTCTCGCGGAACGAGTGGGGAGACCTCGTCGCCTTCCTCGATCCCGACGGAAACGTCCTCAAGCTGATGCAGCCGCCTGCCGGGGCGTAGCGTGCGCTCCGCGTTCGTCTACTCCTTGGCCCTCCTTGCCGCGGTCCTTCTCGCGGCCGAAGCGAAGGGTGCGCGGATCGAGCCCAACCTCGCGACCGCGATCGATGCTGCCTCACCCGAAGCTTGGATCTCCGCTCTGATCGCGCCACGAAGCGCAGCCGCGTTGCCCCAGCTCGAGGCCTCCTTCACGACTCGCGTGGTGTCACGCGCCGAGCGGCATCGCTCGGTGATCTCGCTCCTGCGCGCCGAGGCGTCGGCAAGCCAAGCGTCGTTGCTCGCGCGCATCGCGGAGCTCGAGGCGACCGGCGAGGTGCGCGGGCACACGGCCTACTGGCTCGCCAACGTCATCGCGATCGAGGCGCGCCCATCGGCATTGCGTGAACTGGCCGCGCGCGGTGACGTCGACATGATCGAGTCGAACTTTCGGCCGGTGCTGATCGCGCCGCTCACGCTCACGCCGGCGGAGGAAGCGACCGCCCGCTCGGAGCGCGAGCGTCGTCGCGCGGTCGGCGATCAAGTCGAACCGGGGATCCGCGCGATCAACGCCGATCGCGTTTGGAAGGACCTCGGCGTGACCGGCCAAGGCACGCTGATCGCGAACATCGACACCGGGGTCGACGCATCGCACCCCGCGCTTCGTCAACGTTGGCGCGGCCTCCATGCCGATCCCGACGCGTGCTGGCGGGATTACATCGGCGTGACCTCGACCCCCGTCGACCAGGATCGTCACGGCACTCACGTGATGGGCACCATGACCGGCCTCATCGCCGAGGACACGATCGGCGTCGCTTGGGGCGCGGAGTGGATCGCGGCCAATCCGCTCCTTCGGCGTTCCGGCCCGTCGCTCGACAACGCGATCCTTGATGCCTTCCAGTGGCTGGTCGATCCCGACGGCGACGTCAGCACGGTCGATGACGTCCCGGATGTGGTGCAGAATTCGTGGGGCGTCGAACCGAGCGAAGGCCACGGCTACACCTGGTGTGATTCGCGCTGGTGGGAGGTGATCGATCACTGTGAGGCGGCGGGCGTGGTCGTGACCTTCTCCGCCGGCAACTCCGGTCCGAGCGCGATGACGATCGTATCGCCCGCCTCGCGCGCCGACTCGCCGACCAACTGCTTCGCGGTCGGCGCGATCGACGCGGGAAACACCGAGTTTCCCTACCCGATCGCGAACTTCTCGAGCCGCGGGCCGAGCCGATGCGATGCCCTCTCGACCAAGCCCGAGGTGGTCGCGCCCGGCGTCGGTGTCTACTCCTCCACGCCGAATAATCGCTACGAGTGGCTCTCCGGAACGTCGATGGCGGGGCCGCACGTCGCGGGGGTGGTCGCGCTGATTCGCGAGATCGATCCCGACATCTCGCCCGAAGCGGTGAAGCTCCTCCTCATGCAAACCGCGCGCGATCTGTCGGGCGGGGGAGAGGACAACACCTTCGGTCACGGCGCGGTCGACGCCTACGCGGCGGTTGTCGCGGCGGGCGCGAACTTCGGGCGCGTGGATGGCGAGGTGCGCTTCGCCGGCGGCGGCGTCGTGCAGGGAGCGCTGGTCACGCTGGGGGCCCAGTCCTTCCGCACCGGAGCGGACGGTCGCTTCGCGAGCTTCACGCGCGCGGGCGAATACGTGGTCGAGGCCTACCATCCCGAGCTCTCGCAATCGTCGAGCGATCCCTTCGAGGTCGCGGTCGGCGGACGGGTCGCGGTCACGATCGAGCTTCAGGATCGCGCGATTCCGGCGCTTTCGCCGCTCGAGGTGGAAGAGGCGCTGGGCACGCCCGGCGACTCGCTTCAGGTAAGGTTGGCCGCCCGCGACTACTCGCCCATCCCGTCGGTTGAGCTCCGTTACCGCGCGCCCGGCGCCGCCTGGCAGACGCGCGCGATGGCGCTCGACTCGCTGCGCGTTTACTCGGCCTGGATCCCGGAGCAGTCGATCGGCCGGCGGCTCGAGCTCGAGGTCGCCGCGCGCGATCTCTGGGGAAACGAGGCGATCGCGCCGGGCGGAGACGATCCGCTTGCCTTCACCGTGCGGGCCGAGGTGCTGCGCGACGACGCGCGGGTCGATCAAGGTTGGACCTTCGGCTCAATCGACGACAGCGACGCCGGCACCTGGATCCGCATGATCCCATTCGGCAGCAGCTATCAAGGACGCGAGCTCGAGCCGAGCCATGACCGCGGCGGCGACGGCTACTGCTTCGTCACCGGCAAGGGAAAGCCGAAGGTCGATCCCGAGCTCGCCGACGTCGACGCCGGATGCGTCACGCTCATGAGCCCGCGCTTCGATCTCTCGCTCGCGCGGAGCGCCGTGCTGAGCTATTGGCGCTGGCTCGCGCTGGCGCGCTTTCCGGATGACGGACGGCTGAGGGTCGAGGCGTCGAGCGATGACGGCGCTTCGTGGGTCTTGCTCGAGGAGATTTCCGAGGACGCGTCGAGCTGGCAGCGTCACTCCTTCGCTCTCGACTCCTTCCTTCGCTTGAGCGACGGCATGCGCGTTCGCTTTCTCGCCTGCGACGACGGCGAGGACTCGATCGTGGAGGCGGCGGTCGACGACATCGCGATCGAGACCTTGCCGCGCGCGCTCCAGGGGAGCGTGATCGCGGACGCGCTCGAGCTCTTTCCGAATCCCTTCCGAGGACGGACCTTCGTTCATCTTTCGCTTTCGAGCGAATCGCCCGCGCGAATCGAGATCTTCGACTCGAGCGGCCGCCGCGTCCGCCGCTTGCTCGAGGAGACATTGCCCGCGGGCGAGCATCTCCTTCGCTGGGACGGCGAGGATGATAACGGCCGCGTGCTGCCGAGCGGCGTCTACCTCGCTCGCATCTCGGTCAACGGCCGCGAGACCACGCGTCGAGCCCTCCGCATCAAGTAGCCGCGCCCCCTCTCCATGCTCGTGGGCGAAGAGACCCACCTCTCGATGGCACATGGCATGCGTGTCCCGCGCGCGTGCAAAGATTGGCGCCGAAGGCAGTTCGCTCATTCGAGCGTTGGCGAGAAGTTCGTGCTCGGGAAGGCAGTCGGCGCTAAACGAACGGGGTGCCGACGGCCGATTGAGTAGTGGACGTCGCGCCGCCAAACCCCACCAGGCGACCCGCGGCGTCGAGGCACGAAACGGGCGAGGCAAACCGCAGCATGAATCCACTCCCAGCCGGGCTGGAGGTCGCGTGATGGATCGGTCCACGGCGAGCTCCCGGGTACTCGTGATCGATGACGAACGAGCCGCGCTGACCTTCGCGCGGGAGAAGCTGAAGCAGTGCCGGCGCCCGAGCTACGAGGTGGAGTCCGCCTCTTCCTTCGCCGCCGGAATGGCCTGCCTGCGTGATCGTCGTTACGACGCGTGTTTGGTCGGCCACGAGCTCGGCACGCACAGCGGCCTCGACCTGATTCGCGAGGTCGAACGCCAAGGCCTCAAGGTGCCGATCGTGCTCGTCATTCCGCCCGAGAGCGTGGTGCCGCGCGCCTCGGCACTCGAGGTCGACGCGATGAATGCCGGCGCGGCCGATTGCATCGATGCGGAACGGCTCGAGGCCGGTCTGCTCGAGCGCTCGCTCCGCTACGTCATCGAGCGGCATCGGACGATGGAGGCGCTGAAGCAGAGCGAGGAGCGCCTGCGTCACGAGATCCTCCACGACTCGCTCACCGGCCTGCCCAATCGCACGATGTTCCTCGATCGGCTCGAGCGCGCCCTCGCGCGGCGCAGCCGGAAGCCCGACTCGCATTGCGCCGTCCTCTTCATCGACCTCGATCGCTTCAAGGTGGTGAACGACAGTTTGGGCCACATCGTGGCCGATCGCCTGCTGCTTGCGCTGGCGAGGCGCTTCGAGACCTGCTTGCGGGTCGAGGACACGATGGCGCGCTTCGGCGGCGACGAGTTCACCATCCTGCTCGACGACATCCGCGGCGAGCAGGACGCGATTCGCGTGGCGGAGCGGATCCACACCGAGCTGCAGCGGCCGATCCTGCTCGAGGGCGAGGAGGTCTTCACCACTGCCAGCATCGGGATCGCGCTCGCGACGCAGGAAATCTCCCGCGCGACCGACCTCTTGCGCGCCGCCGACACCGCGCTCTACCGCGCGAAGAGTCAGGGAAAGGCGCGCTACGAGCTCTTCGCCCCCGGCATGCACTTCCAGGCGGTGCAGCTGCTGCGGTTGGAGAACGATCTAAGGCGCGCGGTCGAGGCCAAAGAATTTCGACTCCTCTTCCAGCCGGTGGTGGCGATCGCGAGCGGCAAGCTCTTAGGCTTCGAGGCGCTGGTTCGCTGGCATCATCCGGAACGCGGCCTGGTGCCGCCGAGCGAGTTCTTGCCGCTGGCGGAGGAGACCGGCGTCATCGTGCCGATCGGGCGCTGGGTGCTCGAGGAGGCGTGCCGCCGCACGGCCGATTGGCACCGCCGATACGAGTGCGATCCCAAGCCTTACGTCGCGGTCAACCTCTCGGCGCGTGAGTTCCAGCAGCGCGGCCTCATCCCCGAGATCCAGCGCGTGCTCGACGAAACGGGGTTGCCGCCGAAGTACCTCAAGATCGAGATCACCGAAGGAGTGCTGCAGGAGAACGTCTTCGCGCCGGACGAGATCCTTCATTCGCTCAAGCAGCTTGGCCTCGGCCTCTTCATCGACGACTTCGGCACCGGCTACTCGTCGCTTGCCTCGCTCCATCGCTATCCGATCGACACCCTCAAGATCGATCGCTCCTTCGTGAACAACATGACGATCGAGAAGCGCGGTTCGGCCATCGTGCGCACCATCCTCGCGCTGGCCTGGAATCTTGGGCTCGACGTCGTGGCCGAAGGAGTGGAGACGGCGGAGCAACGCCTGCTCTTGACCGCGCTCGGTTGTCCGAACGCTCAGGGCTACCTCTTCTCGAAGCCGCTGCCGGTCGACGATGTGGAAGACCTGCTCGGCTCGGGCGGCACGCTGGGGGGCGAGAGCGAGCAGGCGGCGTAGCTCGCTCGCCGCTGCGCTGGCCTTTCGGCTATGCTCCGGGAGGACTTCCCAGAGCGAGGTTGAAATGAACCGCGACCGCCGACTACTCGATGCCTTCGAGGAGCGTCTCCTCCGCACCACGCCGGTGGATCCCGAACGGAATCGCGCGCTGATCGACGCGCTCTGGGACGAGGCTCGAAGCTTGGGCGTGATCGATCGCCTCGATCCCTTGGAGAACCTCGAGATCGACATCCGCTGGGCAAGGGCGATCAATGTTCACCGCGCTACTTGAGCGCCTGGGACTGGCGTTCGCCCGTCACTCCATCGACTACATGGTGATTGGTGGGCAGGCCGTTCTTCTTTACGGAGAGCCTCGACTCACACGCGATATCGACATCACGCTCGGGATGGGTGTCGAAGGCCTACCTGCACTGCTCGACCTGACCCGTGAAATACCACTAGCTCCCCTGGTCGATCCTGAATCGTTCACCGCCGAAACTCTCGTGCTGCCGTGCATGGAGGAAGCGAGCGGGATCCGCGTCGACTTCGTCCTTTCCTTCTCTCCTTACGAGCAGGCCGCGCTCGGTCGTGTGAATCGCGTCTCGATCGGAAAGGCGCAGGTCTCCTTCGCCTCGCTCGAGGATCTGCTCATCCACAAGGTCGTCGCGGGGCGACCGCGCGATCTCGAAGATGTGCGCGTGGTCCTGGCCAAGAATCCGCAAGTCGACCACTCTTACGTCGAGGACTGGTTGACGCAGTTCAGCACGTCGCTCGAAGAACCGTTTCTCGCGCGCTACCGAGAGATTCGCCGCGCGGTCGGCGGCTTCTAGATAGGCGGCCTCTAAATCGGCGGCCGGCTTCCTCGCCCATAGCCGGTGAGCTCGACGTAGCCCTGCCCGACGTGGCGACCGTCGGCGTCGTCGATCGACACCGCGCCTTCCCAGTAGTGCACGCCGGAGAGGACGGAGATGTTCTCCTGATCGCTGAGCTCGGGACGCACCACGAGCTCTAGGCCCGCGCTCGGGACGCTCACGCGCCAGCCGGCGGGATAGACCGCGCCGCTCGCCTCGCTCTTCCATGAACCTTGCGCCGTGGTGCTCCACTCGCGCGCCTCGAGGTAGCGCGCCTCTCCCTCCGCCGAAACCAGCGTTCCATTCACGAAGTCCGTGTCGTCGCCGCGCCGCATTCGATAGAGCATCAGCTCGCGTCCGTCGTCGAGCTGAAGGCACCACCAGTCCCACCCGGTTTGGCCTTCCTCCAGGTGGTTCGAGCTGAACTCCTTGTCCATCCAACTGGAGCCCTGGACCTCGTAGGTTTTGCCGTCGAGGGTCACTTCGCCGCGCGTCGTGAGGCGCGTGAAGCTGTAGTACTGGCTCGCCGCGCCGGCGGCGCTCCCCTTCGCGCTGAACCCGTTCGGGCCTTCGAGCACGAGCGGCTTCATCGCCGCCGTCGTGAGGTCGAAGGACATCGCGCGCGCCTGATCGACCATCGCGAAGGAGAAGCCCTCGCCGTTCCACTCGACGGTCCATCGACCATCGGTGCCGACCGGCGCGCGACTCCACGCGAGGAGCGCGCCGTCTTGGGGGAAGCCGCCGAGGAGCGGCGTCGCGCGGTAGAGGAGCTCGCTGAACCGATGCTCGCCCCGCGAGAGATCGCTGATCGCGGCGTGCCCCATCACGAGGTCGCGCGCCGCCCAGTCGGAGTCGAGCGCGAGCGAGTCGGGCGA
>CAZZAH010000053.1:0-9997 GCA_964652115.1 uncultured bacterium
TGAGGCGGAAGCCGAGCCCGAACTCCGCGTTGTCCTCGAAGAGCGAGTTGGCCCACGCGGGGCCGCGTCCATCACGATCCTGCGCCCACGGCGTCGTCGGCAGGTTGCCACCGAAGATCGACGAGCAGCCGGTCGCGTTCGCCACCATCACCCGCGCGCCGAAGAGCTGGGAGAGGAGCTTCAGGTACGGCGTCTCGCCGCAACCTGAGCACGCGCCGGAGAACTCGAACAGCGGTTGCAGGAGCTGCGAGCCCTTGATCGTGTCGATCTTGACCTCGCGCCGATCCATGTCAGGCAGGTGAAGGAAGAAGTCGAAGTTCTCGACCTCGGCGTCATGCAGCTCGAGCAGGCTTTGCATGTGGAGCGCCTTGACCTGTGTCTTCTTGCCGTCGACCTCGACCTCGCCGGTCGCGGGGCAGACATCGACGCAGAGGGTGCAGCCGGTGCAATCCTCCGGCGCCACCTGATAGGTCAGGAGCTGATCCGGATACTCACGGCCCTTGTATGGCGTCGACTTGTACGTTGCGGGCGCGTGTGAAACCTCGGACTCCGGAAAGATCTTCACGCGGATCGCGGCGTGCGGACAGACCATCGCGCACTTCGCGCACTGGATGCAGATCTCCTTCTCCCAGACCGGGATTTCCTGCGCGATGTTCCGCTTCTCCCACTGGCTGGTCGCGGTCGGGAAAGCACCGTCGACCGGGAAGGCGGAGACCGGCAGCTCGTCGCCGCGGCCTTCCAGGATCATCGAGGTGACGCGCTGCACGAAGTCAGGCGCCTCGACCGGCACGGTGCGGCGGAACTCGATCCCGCTCCACTTGCCCGCGTGGACCGGCACCTCATGGAGATGCTCGAGCGCAGCGTCGATCGCGAGGAAGTTCTTGTCGAGCACCTCCTGGCCCTTGCTCTTGTACGTCTTCTCGGTCGCGTGCTTGACGGCGGCGATCGCCTCGGCGCGCGGCAGCACGCCCGAGAGCGCGAAGAAGGCGACCTGCATGATCGTGTTCACACGTCCGCCCAGTCCCGCCTCGCGCGCGACGCGATAGCCGTCGATGGCGAAGGGTCGGATCTTCTTCTCCACGATCTGGACCTGCACCGGATGCGGCAGGCGATTCCACGTTTCTTCCGGATCGTAGGGACTGTTCAGGAGGAACACCGCGCCCGGAGCTGCGTCCTTCAAGATGTCGTAGCGCTCGAGGAAGCCCCATTGATGGACCGCGATGAAGCTCGCCTCGCGGATGAGGTAGCTCGAGCGGATCGGCTTCGGCCCAAAGCGCAGGTGGGAAACCGTCATCGCGCCCGACTTCTTCGAGTCGTAGACGAAGTAGCCCTGGGTGTAGAGGTCCGTCTCCTCGGCGATGATCTTGATCGTGTTCTTGTTCGCGCCGACCGTGCCGTCGGAGCCGAGCCCGTAGAAGAGCGCGCGCACCGTGTCGTTCGACTCGGTCGAGAGCTTCTCGTCCCACGGAAGGCTCATGTGCATGACGTCGTCGTTGATACCGACGGTGAAGGAGTGGCGCGGGCGCTCCGCCGCCAGCTCCTGGAACACCGCCTGCACCATGGCGGGCGTGAAGTCCTTCGACGAGAGACCGTAGCGACCGCCGACCACGACCGGCTCGCGGGTGAAGGGCGAAACGCCGTCACGCCGCGCCTCGGCCAGCGCGGTGACCACATCCTGATAGAGCGGCTCGCCCAACGCGCCCGGCTCCTTCGTACGATCGAGCACCGCGATCGCGCGCGCGCTGGCCGGCAAAGCGGCGAGGAAGGCCGCGCGATTGAACGGACGATAGAGGCGGACCTTGAGCACACCGACGCGCGCGCCATGCTCGAGCATCGAGTCGATTGCCTCGTGCGCCACCTCGGCGCCCGAGCCCATCATCACGATCACGCGCTCGGCGTCCGGAGATCCGTGGTAGTCGAAGAGGCGATAGCTCCGTCCGGTCTGCTTGCCAAAGCGCTGCATCGCGCCTTCGACGATGCCGGCGACCGCCTCGTAGTGCGGGTTGATCGCCTCGCGCGCCTGGAAGAAGACGTCGGGATTCTGCGCCGACCCGCGAAGCACCGGACGCTCCGGCGTGAGGGCGCGATTCCGGTGGCGGGTGATGGTCGCGTCGTCGAGCATCGCGTGCAGGTCGTCGTCGTGCAGCTCGTACAGCTGGTTGAGCTCGTGCGAGGTGCGGAACCCGTCGAAGAAGTGGATGAAGGGGATACTCGAGGCAAGCGACGCGGACTGCGAGATCAAGGCGAAGTCCTGCGCCTCCTGGACCGAGCCGCTACAGAGCATGCCCCAGCCGGTCTGCCGCACCGCCATCACGTCGGAGTGATCGCCGAAGATCGAGAGAGCGTGGGTCGCCACCGTGCGCGCCGCGATGTGCAGCGTGGCCGGCATCAGCTCGCCGGCGATCTTGTACAAGTTCGGGATCATGAGGAGGAGGCCCTGCGACGAGGTGAAGGTCGTCGTCAAGGCGCCGGTGACCAGAGCACCGTGCACGGCGCCGGCCACTCCTCCTTCGCTCTGCATTTCGGTGACGCTCGGGACCGCTCCCCAAAGATTCGTCTTGCCCTCGGAGGCCCACTGGTCGCACCACTCCCCCATCGGAGAGGACGGGGTGATCGGATAGATGGCGACGACCTCGTTGATGCGGTAAGCAACGCGGGCGACTGCTTCGTTTGCGTCGAGGGCGATTCGGTTGGACATATTTCGTCTCCTACTTCGGCTCGCGGGGACACCGCCGTTGGGTCCGAGAAGAGCCTGGCGCCAAGGTACCCCTGCAATAAGGATCGGACAATGATGAACTCTTCTACGTTAAGATCTTCTACTACGGCTGAGACCTGGGCGCAAAGTCGCGAAGATGCCGAGGGCCGTGAAGTCGAACGAGACGAGAGCAAGGGGGGACACATGCCACGCCGCGGGTCGCTCAAACGATTCATGTTACCGGCCGCTTGCCTCGCGATCCTCATGGCGCCTGGCCTGGGCGAGCTCCCTCAGGCAAGAGCCGAGGACGCCCCACCTCCCGTGCGCGACGGATCAGCGCGTTACCGCCTCCGACTCCGTGGTCTCTGGGTGCAGCAGGGGTACGCCGACGCGATTCGCCGCGACCACTCCCCCTTCGCCGCGTCGGAGCTCCTTTCCGGCGTGAGCGACCTCCGGTACGACTCGATCAACGACAGCCTGATCATCGGGGTGAATCACCACGAGGGGCTGAGAGGTCACGCCACGCTCCTGCTCGACGAATCGCGCGCGGCGCAGAAATCGAAGGGGAGCACGCTCGGGGTCTGGCAGGCGAAGCTCGAGGGTTACGACTTCCGCATCGAGCCGGCGCCGGCCGATACCGTCCTCCTCTGCACCGGCTTCGAGGGGACCTGGTCTCTCACGCGGGTTGCCGCCAGTCCGGCCCGCACTCTGCAGGAGTTCGTGCAGACGGCGATCTGCGGCGGGCAGTTCGTCGTGCAAGACAGCCTCGAGCAGACGGTAAGCCGCAACGCCGCCTTCTATGCCGATGGCGAGCTCACCGGCTTCCCCCCGTATGCGCGCTACGAGGTCTGGACCGACTACATCGACGACGTGCCGCGGATGGACACGATGCGATTGACCGACGACGCGGGCCAAGTGCTCTGGTATGCCTGGACCTGGAAGCCGGAGACGATCAGCTTGTACAAATTGACCGGCGATCCGAGCGACCCGAAGGCGGATAGTCAGCGTGGCGCGCTCATGTATACCTTGATTCGCCTCACCGACCCGATCGGGGTGATCGGCAAGTAAAGCGGCGGCCGGGGAGACGACTACTCGACCACAACCAAGCGCTGACTGGGCAGATCATCGACCGAGACGTAGTACACACCCGCGCGGACCCTCGCGCCTCGGGAATCCTTCCGATCCCACAGCACCTCACGAGCGCCATCGAAGGGAAGGCGCCGTACAAGTCGTCCGGTGACGTCGGTGATGCGTGCAAAATCTGGATGTCCTGCAATTCCGTCGAGCTTGATCGAGGCAGTGGTGCGAACAGGATTGGGCGTGATCGACAATCTGGTATCGAGCGAGGGCGGAGGCACCGGTTCCAAGAAGCCGGGCTCTCCGAAGCCAAGCCCGCTATACCCGGCGATCTGATCCAGCGTGGCGGGGATCGCGTCGTCTGCGAACGTGCCGCCGTGCTCAGGATGCGGCGTGACCGAGAGGGTCGCCGGTCGGCCGAGCTCAGTCACCCGCGCGACGAACCAGTAAAGCTCGATCAAACTGCTCCGCTCGGGGCGCTCGGTCGCGGTCAGGGCGGTGCCGGAGCCGGAGGCCGGCCAATCGAGCATGGAGAGCTCGAAGTCCCCGAAGCTGTGACCGAAAGTGAGGATCTCCAACCAAGCTGGGTACGCGATCCCGAAGGTGACCCCGCGCAAATGTGGGTTGCTGCCGTTCGGAAAGGCCGCCAGCACGAAGCAGACGACCGAGCTATCCACGGGAACGCTCGTCACGACATCGCCCGCTCGAGTGATGCCGGCCTGGCCGCCATACGACACGCCGGACGTGTAACCGATCGAGGTATTGGCGTGGACCAGGAGAACCCCGCCGGCGTTCGGCCCGGCTTGCGCCCGTCCGACGATGGTCGATAGGAAGATCGCGAGCACGATGTTCCGGGCCCTTGCACCTGTCCGTGGACTTTGGTTCGCGTCACTTCGCGGTCGCATGATGAGCCCCCGAACGATCTGCTGGAGGGGTGAGTGCGCGTTCAGCGGGCTTGGTTTCTCGAGACCATCCCACCTTCTATCCGCACTTCAGCGATCATTCTCACGCCCGATCGCTTGCCAGATCAAGCGACTTGCTGAACTTGCTCCGCGATCGGCGCGCCGAGCTGGTGGTGCCCGTCGCCCCCCCCACCGGATCTGCCCAAACTTCCGAAGAGTCCTGTTGAAGTCAGCCGCTCGATCACGTCAATTCGTTCGCGTCCAACGGGGCCAACCGGCACAGCCAACCGGAGGACCGAATGAACGTGAAGAGAGTTCCTGGGCTTTGGTGTCTGATCGGGATGTTCTTGTTTTCGTGCGGGATCGTCGTGCCTGACGCTCGAGCCGGCGGGATCGACCCCGAGCCATGCTTCTTGCAGTGGAGTACGCTGCTCGGTGGAGCAGGTGACAATGAGCGCACGCGGATCGCTACTGCTCCCGATGGTGATCTGATCGTAGCGGCGGGGACAACGGATGCGAGCTGGTTGAGCACGATCGCGCCGGTCGTGCACACCTTCGGGCCCCTCGGTAGCGGGGACATCGTGATCCTGCGTCTGAGCGCCGACGGCTCCATCGTGCGATGGGCCACCGTGATCGGCGGTACCGGCTCGGATGATGGCGTCGCAACCAATCAGTCGATCGGCGTTCTGCCGGACAACTCGATCGCGCTCTGTGGAGCGGCATCGCACGGTTTCCCGACGGTGAACGCCTTCGATTCGTCGTTCGCTCCCGGCATCCGTTACAAGGCGTTCATGAGCCGACTCAGCGCGGATGGAAGCACGCTGCTGTTCTCCACGCTCTTCGGCGGCAACGCTGGAGAGAGCGAGTTCTACGCCTTGTCGGTGGATTCGAACGGGCGTCTTGTCGGCTGCGGCCGAACTGATGCCAGTGACTTTCAAGCGACGTCTGGTGCGTATCAAACCGTGCACGGTGGCGGTCGAGATGCGTTCGTCGCGTCGTTCGACTTCAGTGGACAGTTGCTCCATGCCACGCTGTTGGGGGGCGCGGCAAACGACGAGTTTCTGACGCTGCAGGTCGATCCACCGCATCAGGCGATCGTCGTGGGCGGCTATTCCGCCACATCGGGAATCGTTGGGTGGCCTGACGACTACGACACGACGTTGAACGGATCCAACGACGGCGTGTTGGCGCGATTCGATGACACGCTCGCGACCCTCAGGAACTTCACCTATCTCGGTGGCAGTTCCGGCGAGGAGCTCGTCTATGCTCTCGACCTCGATTTCGACGGCGGTCCGGTCGCGATCCTGAACACACCGACTCAGGATCTACCGGTCATACCGAGCGACTGGCCACATCAGCAGGGCGGCGCGGATCCGTTCGTCTTCAAGCTCGCTCCCGACTGGTCCACACTGATGTGGAGCACGTATGCCGGGGGCAGCACCTTCGACGCGGCGTACGCGTTGACCCAGATACCAGGCGGAGACTGGATGATCGCGGGAGAGAGCAATCTCCTTGATCTCGATCCGACGTGCGAGATCTCGGGCTCCGATCACGGCGCGTTTCTCGAGCGCTTGTCTCCCGCGAGCGCAAGGATCCTCGGCGCGTTCGCTCCCGGCGGAAGGATCGGCTACGGACTCGCCCTGCAACCGAGCGGCCGAGTGGTGTTCGCCGGCGACGTGACGAGTGCCGTTGATTTTCCCTTCCATCCCCCGACACTCCAGCCGACCTACGGTGGCGGTACGTCGGACGGGTTTCTCCTCGCGGTGGACCCGGTCATGGTGTGCCCGCCGCCTCCGCCGTGCTTCGTCGAGTGGAGCACTCTGCTTGGTGGGCCGGGAGAGTTCGAGCGGACGCGAGTCGCGGTTGCGCCCGACGGTGACATTGTTGTGGCGACCGGGACAACCAACTCGACCTGGCTGTCGGGCATTTCGCCGGTGGTTCGAAGCTTCGGCACGCTAGGCAACGGGGACATCGTCGTCATGCGCATGTCCGGCGATGGGTCCGTCGTCCGATGGGCCGACGTCATCGGCGGGAGTGGGTCCGACGATGGCGTGGCGACGAGTCGCTCGGTTGCGGTCCTGCCCGACAACTCGATCGTGATCTGCGGTGCCGGAACGACAGGGTTCCCTGTGGTCAATGCGTACGACCCATCCATTCCCGGGCCGCTGCGCTACAAGGGAGTCCTCACGCGGCTGAGCGCGGATGGAGACTCGCTGCTCTTCTCCACCTTCTTCGGGGGGAACGCGCAGGTAAGCGAGTTCTACTCCGTCGCGATCGACCCCGCGGGTCGGATTTTCGCGAGTGGACGCACCGATGCATCGGACTTTCCGGCCTCTCCTGACGCGTATCAGATCACGCCCGGTGGAGATCGCGACGCTTTCATAGCGTCATTCACGTTCAACGGAGCTCTGATCAAAGCGACTCGATTCGGCGGCGTCGGTAACGAAGAGTTCCTCGCGCTGAAGCTCGATCCGTCGCGCAATGCCGTGGTCGTCGGCGGCTACTCCTCTACTTCAGGGTTGCATGGCCCGGCCGGAGACTACGACTCGACGCTGGACGGTGCGAGAGACGGCATTGTTGCCAGGTTCAACGACGGCCTTTCCACCCTCGAACACTTCACCTACGTCGGTGGAAGCTCCGACTCCGAGGTCGTATACGCGCTCGATCTCGATGTCGACGGAGGGCCGGTCTCTATCTTGAATACGACGTCATCGAACCTGCCTGTTGTGCCGGGTAGCTGGCCGCACCAGGTGGGAGGAACGGATCCCTTCGTGTTCAAGCTAGCCCCGGATTGGTCGTCTCTGAATTGGAGCACTTACGCGGGCGGAACCGCCTACGACGCCGGATATGCGATCTCGCGCCTGCCGGACGGAGATTGGATGATCGCGGGCGAGAGCAACTTGTTGGATCTCGGGCTTCCGTGTGAGGCATTCGGGGCGGACCACGGCGCCTTCGTTGAGCGCCTTTCGCCGGCCGCCACACGCGCAAAGGTGGTCTACTCGCCAGGCGGATTCATCGGCTATGGCCTGGCGCTCCAGGGCAACGGCAATTTGATCTTCGCGGGCGACGTCACGACCGCATCAGGGTTTCCGTTCACCCCTCCGACGATTCAGAATACCTACGGCGGCGGCGCAAACGACGGCTTCGTCCTCACGCTCGATCCAGAATTCTCCTGCGTCGTGGATGTCGCCAATCCGGAGGTAGGTCTGCCGACGACCGCAGGCACGGAGGCGATTGGTCTTCGGCTCTCGAGGTCGGACCGCGCCGCACGCCAGAGCACGATGCTTCTGGAACAGCGAATTCCCGGAGCCGTGACGCTTTCGTTATACGACCTGCAAGGACGCCGACTCTGGGCCAGGACCCTGGAAAGCGACACTCCGCGGGTGAAGGAAGTCGCGATCACCTGGGATACGGTCGGCCCGGAGCCCCTGGCCAGTGGCATCTACTTCGTCGTGGCGGCGCTCGACGGGCAGGTGGCGCGGGCGCGATTGGTCGTGCTCCGGTGAGAAATTAGCGCGGCGCTCGAAGGCGTCGCTTCGGTGCTGAGGAACGGGGCCCGGGCAGGCGAATGCTGCTTGGGCCCCTTTCGTCACCCAGGAATTCCCATTCCCCGCCCACGAATCCAACCGCTGCTTGAGTATCGCCCCGTCGGCCTGTGGCCGCGCCCTGCACTAGGTCCAGGGCCGCAGCCCCTCGATCTTGTGGTCACCGAATCACCACGACCCGCGTCGCCGGCCCCGCATCGGCCGAGATAAAGTACACGCCCGCGCTGACCGTCGTCCCCTGCGCGCTCCGTCCATCCCACTGAACACTCCGCCCCGCGCCGAAAGCCAGGCGCCGCACGACGCGCCCAGTGACGTCGGCGATGAGGACCTCATTTGGGTGTCCGTCGCGCGTCGCACGGATCTGGGCGCCGAAGCGGATCGGATTCGGCGCGACCCAGAGACCGGAGGCGAGCCAAGTCCCCGCCTCGGGCAGGACGACCTCCGGCGGTACGTCGGTCGTGCGCTCGATCACGGCGCTCCAGACGCTGAGGTCGTTCCCATCCATGCGCGTCCAGAGGGGCCGCACATGTCCGCCATATGCGGCGATGCCGATGTAGTCGCCGAAGAAGACCGTGGGATTCGGCGTGAACGGCGTGGCGCTGATCTTCTCGTTGATGAAGTGATCGCCGCCGTCGTTCGAGTAGGCGAAGTAGACATCGGTCGCGACGCCGCTCTGCCCACGGCGATCGTAGAACACGCAGTAGACCGTGCCGGTGACGGGATCGACGTCGAGCCAGCTCATGAACTGGTCCTTGCCGTTTGACACAGGGTCGTCGTTGATGCGCTTGCGCGAGCTCCAGGTCGTGCCGCCGTCATCGGAGTGGAGTAGGAAGAGGTCGTAGTCGCCATTCCGATTGTCCGACCAGTGCACGTAGACGCGCCCGCGATGCGCGCTGCCCGAGATATCGACCTTCGTCACCGGCAGCCCGTTGCAGCGATAGATGCCGTTGATCGGAAAGTCCCAGCCGCCCGGCTGGTCCGAGATCACGCGATCGACGCCGAAACTGACGCCCGCGTTGGTCGAGCGATCGAAGACGAGCCCGCGCGGGCCCGCCCAGCAGCAGTAGATCGAGCCGTCGATGCCGACCGCGGGCATGCATCCTTCGACCGTGTTGTCCGAGTCGATGGCGTCGCCGCCGCGATCATCGATGCGTAGCGCCGAGCTGAAGCTCGTCCCGCCGTTGGTCGATCGCGCGAAGAGGATGCGGCTCGAATCGCTCGGGCTCGAGCTGCCGTACTCATCGAACTGCGTCCACGCGATGTAGACCCAGCCATGACGCGGGCCCGGATTCCAATCACAGACGATCCACTCCTTGTCCTCGAACGGAGCGCCGGAGGAGTGCTCAAGCACCGGGGTGGCGGTCGGCTTCCACGAGAGGCCGCCGTCGGTCGACTTGTTCACGTAGATGCCCGAGTGGGAGAAGGTGCCGATGTAGGCGAAGTAGGCGTTGCCGTCGGCGTCGAAGGTGAGCGCGGGATCGCCGAGGTTGAACTGACCGGGCAGGAGCACGTCGGCCCAGCTCGCCCCGCCGTTGGTGCTGGGATAGAAGCGACTCCCCGCCGCCTGCGCGCCGCCGAGCACGAAGCTCGGGTTGGTCGGGCGGATCGCGATCGTGCATTCCTCGGGGAAGTTCGCGAAGGTGTTGACCTTCACGTTGGTGTAGGCCGAAGCCGGCGCGACGACGCTGAACGCGAGTCCGACTGCTCCGATGATGGCGACGCAACGATGCATGGTCGACTCCTTCCAAAGCCCGCGCCACGAGTGTACGCCCCACCGA
>CAZZAH010000053.1:10097-14402 GCA_964652115.1 uncultured bacterium
CGCCCCGCGTGATTGCCCCATCCCTCAAGCTCGACCTCGACGCCGCGATCCGCCACCTTCGTCGTTCGCATACGCGCATGGCCGCGATCATCCGCGCGCATGGGCGGCCCGAGCTCAAGCGAGCGCGCGATCCCTTCCGCGAGCTTGCGCGGGCGATCATCTATCAGCAGCTGTCCGGCAAGGCGGCCGGGACGATCTGCGGGCGCTTCGAGGCGCTCTTCCCCGGTACTCGCTTTCCGTTGCCGGAGCAGGTGCTCGAGATGCCGCTCGAGACGCTGCGCTCGGTCGGGCTCTCGAAGCAGAAGGCCTCCTATCTGCTCGACCTTTCGGCGAAGTACGCGGGCGGCGAGATCGAGCATCGACGCTTCTCCCGCTTGAGCGACGAGGCGATCTCCGAGGAGCTGATCAAGGTGAAGGGCATCGGCCAGTGGAGCGCCGACATGTTCCTCATCTTCGCCCTCAATCGGCCCGACGTGCTGCCGGTGGGCGACCTCGGGGTGAGGAAAGGGATGCAGGTTTACTTCGAGCTCGAGGCGCTGCCGAAGCCGGCGGAGATGCAGACGCTCGGTGAAGCGTGGCGGCCCTTCCGCTCGATCGGTAGCTGGTACATGTGGCGCGTTTCCGAGGCGGGACTCCCCGGCTAGACGGCGCGCGGATCGAACAGAGAGGAGAACATGCGCGGACTGCTTCGGATCTTCCTCGTCTTCATCGCGGCGCTGGCGGTGACCGCCCTCGCGTTCTTTCTCTACGTCAACTCGGCCAAGATCCCGCGCTATCCGGTGACGCCGGTTTCGCTCCAGGTGCAGCCGACACCCGAGCGCATCGCCGAAGGTCGGAGGATCGTCGATGTCCTCTGCTCCGACTGCCATCGCGATCCCAAGTCGGGCAAGCTCTCCGGTAAGGCGATGCTCGAGGTGCCGCTCACGCTCGGCCGCTTCTACTCGGCCAACATCACGCGCGACGAGGTGCACGGCATCGGCGGCTGGAGTGACGGCGACCTCGCGCGCCTCCTCCGCACCGGCGTGAGGCGCGACGGCAGCTTCGCCCCGATCATGGTCCAACTCCCGCGCGCTTCGGACGAGGACATCGCGTCGATCATCTCCTACCTACGCTCGGACGATCCGGAGCTCTCGCCCGTCGAGGTCGATCAACCGCCGCAGGACCCGACCTGGTTGGGAAAGGCGATCCTTCGCTTCGTGCTGAAGGCGAGCCCGTATCCGACCGCGCCGATCGCTGAGCCGAATCAGGCCGACGCGGTCGCGTTCGGTCGCTATCTCGCGCGCGACAAGTTTCTCTGCTATGGCTGCCACACCGGAAGCTTCAGCGAGGACCCGGTGAATCCCGAGCGGATCAAGGGCTACCTCGCGGGCGGCATGGAGCTCTTGGACGCGAGCGGGACTAAGGTTCTCTCGGCCAACATCACGCCTGACCCCGAGACCGGCATCGGGAAGTTCAGCGTGGAAGATCTCGCGCGTGCGATCCGAAAGGGCGTTCGACCCGATCACACGCCGGTCCGAGCGCCGATGCCGCGCCTCTATCAGCTGCGCGATGACGAGGTGGCCGCGATTCACGCCTACCTGATGAGCGTGCCGCCGGTAAAGCGCCTGGTGCCGCGGCCTGTGCTTCCGCCGGCCAAGGAGAACGACGACGCGGGTGCATCGGTCTATGCGAAGTACGAGTGCGCGCAGTGCCATGGCGAGGGCGGCACCGGCAAGGCCGATCTGACGGGTGCTGCGCGGAAGTTCGCGACCGACGCGCAGATCATCGAGTACATCCGCCATCCTTCACAGTTCAAGCCCGACACCGAGATGCCCGACTGGGATGGCGTGATCACGGAAGAGGAGTTGATCCCGCTCGCGGCCTATGTGCGGCAGTTGGGTGAAGCGAAGGCGGGGCAATAGCCGTCGGCCATCGCCCCGCCACTTGTACAAGCTTCGTTCGCCGCGGGATCAGCCGGCGTGGTCCATCGCTGTCTTGAGCTCCGGCACCGCGTCGGCGCCTTCGCGCACCTCGATGCTCGCGCCCTTGAGCGCATCGCCGATCGGCTCGGCGCGTCCACCGAGATACTTCTGTAGGAATTGCTCGGCCACGGCGTAGCACGAGATGTTGTTCTGCGGATGGAAGAACGTCAGGTGCCCCTCGTCGGGATAGACGACGTAGGTCACTGGTGTCGAGTTCTTCTTCATCGCGGCGACGAGCTGATCCGACTCCGCCAGACGAACACGCACGTCGTTCGCCCCGTGCACGATCAGGAGCGGGCGCTCGATCTTGTCCGCGAAGGTCAGCGGCGAGCGGCTCTCGAGGAACTGCTTCCCCTCTTCAGTGCGCGGATCGCCGATGCGCTGATACATCAACTCCATCGCCGGACCCCAGTAGGCCGGGAAGGACGCGAGCATGGTGACCAGGCTCGACACGCCGAAGATGTCGACGCCGCAGGCGAAGGTCTTGGGCGTGTTGGTCAGCCCCCAGAGCACCGCGTAGCCGCCGTAGCTTCCGCCCATGATCGCGATCTTGTCCCGCTGCGCGATCCCCTTCGACACCGACCACTCGACCGCGTCGATCAGATCGTCGTGCATCTTCGCGCCCCACTCGTGATCGGAGGCGTTGATGAAGTCCTTACCGAAGCCGGTCGAACCTCGGAATTGCACCGCGAGGATGGCGTAGCCGCGATTGGCCGCCCACTGGTGGTAAGGGTTATAACCGAAGTTGTCGCGGTACCACGGCCCGCCGTGCACCTGAAGGATCATCGGCAGCGGCTTGTTCGGAATGCCGTCGCCGTCCGGGTCGCTCTCGATCGGCAGCGAAAGGTAGCCGACCATGCTTAGCCCATCGCGTGACTTGATGATCGGGGTGTGCATCTTGACCAGCGGTTGTCCTTCGAGCGCCTTCCGGTTGGTGAAGAGCTTGGTCGTCTTCTTCGCCTCGCGGTCGTAGAGGAAGTACTGGAGCGGCCCATTGTCCATCATGTAGGCGACCACCCAGCGGCGATCATCACGAGAGCTCGAGGTGATGAGGAGCTCCCCGTCGGCCACGCCGTGCAGGTAATCGAAGTCGGCCTTGACCGAAGGATCGACCGGTTGCCAGGTGCGCCGATCATAGTTGAACGCCACCGCGAGCAGCTTCCCCGTCGTCGGGTGAACCATGACGTTCTCCGCGTCGGCGCGCGGGTCTTCCGCCACCACGGTCTCCTTCTTGGTGGCGATGTCGATCGAGGTGACGACCGAGGTGTTTCTCCCCCGGCTGTCAAACATGTACAAGGTCTTGCCGTCGGCGTCGATGCCGGCCGGCCCGGTGTTAAAGGAATCCTCCGACGGGATCACGCTCCACGGCTTCCACGCGCCGGACGCGTCGCGCTCGAGGATGTCCTGCCCGCCGTCCTCACGCATGGTGATCGCGAAGCGCAGGTTGTAATCGTCATCGGCGACGTAACCGAGATAGCCCGGGTTCTCCTCGAGCATCTGGAGCGCTCCGGTCTTGAGGTTCAATCGATAGACGTCTTGCAGGCTCGGGTTGCGCTTGTTCAGGCGGACGAGCACCTCGTCCGGCTTGCGCGAGCTCACTCCCATGATCTCGGCGCGGACGCCATCGAAGGGGGTCAGGTCCTTCGCCTCGCCTCCGGTCGCGGGCAGGACGTAGATGTGGTGGTTTTCGTCGCCGTCCTTGTCCTTCAGGTAGAGCAGGTGGGCGCTGTCCTCCGCCCAGAAGTACTGCGTGACGCCGCTGCCGCCGAGATGCGTCACCGCCTGGGCCTCGGCCGGCTTCTCCGCCGGACCTACCCAGACGTTGAGCACGCCGTCCACCGGCGCGAGATACGCGAGCTTCTGTCCGTTGGGGCTGATCTGCGCGCCGGCCTTGTCCGGCGACCCGAACAGGACGGTGCGGGGGATGATCGGGGTCTCGGCGCGGGCGGGCACGTTTGTGACCGCCACGCAAAACGCGGCCGTGGCGATGGCCGCGAGGGTCAATGACTCGATATGCACGTCTTCCTCCTGTGCTGCAGGGTATGGCCCCGAGGGCGCGGATGGGGCCGAGGCTCCCTACGTCGTGCGTCCGGGGGTAGGTTGCGCTCCACGGCTCAGAAGGGGCAACTTCGATTGCGGAAGGCCGCGCCCATCGACGCCTCACAACCCCGGAGGAACCCATGGCCACAGAGAAGAGCGAGACCCAGCGCTTCGTCGCGCTGATCCTTCCCCTGCTGGACGAGACCTTCGCCGAGCACCGGCAGATCTACACCGAGAAAGGGACGTCGCTGCTCGAGACCCTCGCGCCCGTGACCGCGGAGCAGGCGTCGAAGCCGATGTTCCC
>CAZZAH010000054.1:0-14084 GCA_964652115.1 uncultured bacterium
CCTCCGGTCGAATCGGACACGTCGCCCGACAATCGCGAGACTCCGCGGCCCTGCGCCAAGCTGTCGATCGGCGGCGGCTCGGGCACCGGCGTCTCCAACGTTTCCGGCTTCGACTCTTCGAGCAGCGACGAGAGCCCCACCGTGTCGGCGTGTTGATCGGCCAACAGGTCGAGCGCCGCGTGCGCCTGGCGACTCGCCGGATAGGCGCGAATCAGGCTCGCCAGGTCGGCATACGCGCTGTCCGCCTTCCCCTCCATCTTCTTGAGGCGAATCCAGGCCACCCCGTAGGCCGCGCGCGGGGCGGCCTTCGTCTCGGGGAATTCCTGCAGCACCTCTCGATACTTCGCGAGCGCCTCGCCCGTCTTCTCCTGCGAGAAGAGATAGAGCTCGGCGATCTTGAGCTTGGCCGTGGCCTGGTTCTCTCGATCGGTGTTCGACGAGTCGGAGGCCGAGCTGGTGAGCTCTTGCAGTTGATTGAGGCTGTTGAGGCGCGACTGTGCCTGCTCGCGAAAGACGCTCTTGGCCGACATCTTTGACGCCTGGTCGTAGGCCTTCCGCGCCGACTCGAGCGAGTCGAGGTAGACCTCGTAGGTATAGCCGATCTGGAATTGCGCTTCGGTCGAGTAGTTGGACGCGGGATAGAGGGTCACGACCCCGCGCAGCCGCTCGAGCGCCTCGTCGTATCGACCGAGGTTGTTGAACGCCCGCGCCTGCTCCAGTCGTACGCGGGCCGGGAACTCATCGGCCGAACGATTCTGTCGCTCGTCCTTCGGCAAGAGCGGACGCAAGAGCTCGATCGCCGCATCCGACTGCCCGAGTCGTCCGAGCGTTTCCGCCCGACGAATCTGCGCCTCCTGGTAGGTCTTGTCGTTCCGGGTCACGCGCGCAAGCTCGTCGTAGGAGGTGGCGGCTGAGTCGTAACGTCCGGCGTCGAAGTAGAGCGCGCCGATGTGGAGGAGCGCCTCGTCGCTCTGCTCGCTGCCGCGGAAGACGCGCGTCAGCTCTCGATAGCGTCGTACCGCCTCGGGACGGTTCCGCTCCTTCTCGGCCGCCTGCGCGAAGGTGAAGAGGATCTCGTCCTTTCGCTCGAAGTCCGGCTTGAGCGCGAGCGCCTGGTCGAACGACTCCTTCATCGCGGGATACTCGCGACGCTCGTAGTAGCAGAGACCCTTCATGTAGTGAGCCCAGGGGATGAAATTCGAACGCTCGTAGCTCGCGAGGAGATCGTCAAAGGTGTCGAGCGCCTTCTCGTACTCGCGCCGGCCGTAGAAGGAGGCACCCATGAGGTAAACCGCGTCGTCGGCCCAGCGGCTCTTCGGGTGGTCGCGCACCACCTTTCGACATTGGGCGATGGCGTCCTCGTACTTCTTCTCCGCGTCGGGCGGGAGCTTGTCCGACTCGGACTTCTTTCGTGTGGTCTCCGCCTCGCCGTACCACTTCTTCGCGAAGTAGAAGGTGTTGAAGTAGGCGCAGCCGCTGTTGAAGCAAAAGAGCAGCGCGCTGGCCAGCAGCGTGCCTCGAATCCAGCGGCCGCCGCTCACGCGGCCCGCGTCCTTGCGCATCGATTCTCCTTCGCCCCGAGCTCTCACTACTTGATGAAGCCGCTCGAAAGACCGAACGGCGCGCGGTCCGTGCTCTTCAACTCGGCGGCGGAGTGCGTGGTTCTCCCCTCGGCGATGGTGAGGAGCACACGCCCCCTGAGCTTCCAACCGGCGAAGGGGCAGTTCCGCCCCAAGGACGCGAAGTCGCGCGGATCGACCATCCACTCCTCGTCGAGGCTGACCACCGTAAGGTCGGCCGGCTTCCCGACCTCGAGCTTACCTCCCCCGAGACCCAGGATGCGGCGTGGCGCCACCGCCATGCGATCGACCAGATCCTCGAGCGACATCCCCTCCTCGTGGACCAACGCCTTCATCGCCACGCCGAAGGATGTCTCGAGCCCGATGACGCCGAAGGGGGCGAGGTCGAGCTCGCCGTCCTTGGAGAGCGGCGTGTGCGGCGCGTGATCGGTCGCGATCGCGTCGATGGTGCCGTCGAGCACCGCGGCACGTAGTGCCTGCACGTCGTCCCAGGTGCGAAGCGGCGGGTTCATCTTGAAGGAGCTGTCGTAGGTGCGCAGGCATTCGTCGGTGAGCGTGAGGTAGTGGGGCGCCGTCTCGGCCGTGACATGAAGGCCGCGCGCCTTCGCCTGTCGAACGAGCTCGGCCCCGCGCCGCGTGCTCACATGGCAGACGTGGAAGCGGACGCCGGTCAGTGCGGCGAGTGCGAGGTCGCGCGCGATGCCGATCTCCTCGCAGGCGGCAGGGATGCCACGGAGGCCGAGCACGGTGGACCAATAGCCCTCGTGCATCACGCCCTTTCCCTTGAGCGCGCGATCCTCACAGTGGCCGAGGACCGGCAGGCCGCACATCCGCGCGTACTCCATCCCGCGGCGCATCACCTCGCTCGAGTCGACCGGGAAGCCGTCGTCCGAAACCGCGACCGCGCCCGCTTCCTTCAGCTCCATCATTTCGGTGAGCTGCTGGCCCTCGAGGTTCTTCGTCACCGCCGCCACCGGATGAACCGCGGTGCCGCACGCTTCTCTCGCGCGATTGCTCACCAGGTCGATCACCGCGCGCTGGTCGATGCGGACGAGGCTGTTCGGCATGCACGCCAAGCCGGTGAAGCCACCACGCGCGGCAGCCAGCGCCCCGCTCGCGATCGTCTCCGCGTCCTCGCCGCCCGGCTCGCGCAGGTGGACATGCATGTCGAAGAGGCCGGGCAGCACGGCCGCGCCGTCGAGGTCGATGCTGGTCGCGCCCGCCGCGTCGATCCGCGGTCCGATGCGCTCGATCACGCCGTCGCGAAGCAAGAGATCCTTCGTGCCCGACTCTCCGCCCGCCGGATCGACGACCCGGAGGTTCCTCAGCAGCAGCGTCAGACGCCCCTCATCGACCCCGCGCGTCCCCCGACCGTTCGCTCCGCTCTCGCTCATGTCTCTCTCCTTCGGCGACCTCACCATTCCGGGCGGGATCGCGCTAGAACGCACCCGCGACTACGCGCGAAGCGAAACCTCTGCCCCGACCTCGCTGGCCGGCGCACCGCCCCACACGAGGAAGAGCACCGCCATCCGCACCGCCACGCCGTTGGTGACCTGATCGAGGATGACCGAGTTGGGGCCGTCCGCCACCGCGGGGTCGATCTCGACGCCGCGGTTCATCGGGCCGGGGTGCATGATCATGATCTTGTCCGATGCCTTTTCCAGTCGCTTCGCGTCGACGCCGAAGACGCGCGCGTACTCGCGCAGCGAGGGCAGGAAGCCGCTCGTCATCCGCTCGAGCTGAAGGCGAAGCACGTTGATCACCTGCGCCGACTCGAGCGCCTCATCGAGGTTCGAGGTCACGCGCTTCACGCCGGTCTTCTCGATCTCGGCCGGCATCAAGGTCTGCGGGCCGACCAAGGTCACCTCGGCGCCCAGCTTGACCAGGCCCCAGATGTTCGAGCGCGCGACGCGGCTGTGCGCGATGTCGCCCGCGATCGCCACCCGAAGACCCTCGAGGCTGCCGAAGCGCTCTCGCATGGTGTAGATGTCGAGCAGCCCCTGCGTCGGATGCTCATGGAACCCGTCGCCCGCGTTGATCACATGCGCTTCGACGTTTCGCGCGAGGTAGTGGCAGGCGCCGCTCGAGCTGTGGCGGAGCACGACCATGTCGACCTTCATCGCCTGGATGTTCCGGATGGTGTCGAGGAGCGTCTCCCCCTTCTGCACCGAGGAGCCCGAGGTCGAGAAGTTCATCGTGTCGGCGGAAAGCCGCTTGGCCGCGAGCTCGAACGACAGCCGCGTCCGCGTCGACGCTTCATAGAAGGCGAGGCAGACGGTCACGCCGCGCAAGCTCGGCACCTTCTTGACCGGACGCTCGAGCACCTGACGGAAGCTCTTCGCCGTGTCCAGGATGTGGAGGATCTCGTTCTTGGAGAGGTCTTCGAGCGAGAGGAGATTCTGGCGACGGAAGGTCATTGCGTCCCCCCTTCCTCGGGGGCGCGCGGGATCTCGCTGTCCTCCGACAGCTCGTCGATCTCGACCAGGTCGTGGCCGTCGGTCTCCTTGAACTTCACCTTCACCACCTCGCGTCGCGAGGTCGGCACGTTCTTCCCGACGTAGTCGGCGCGAATCGGAAGCTCGCGATGGCCGCGATCGATCAAGACCGCGAGCTGAATCACGCGCGGCCGGCCGAAGTCCATCACCGCGTCGAGCGCGGCCCGCACCGTGCGCCCGGTGTAGAGCACGTCGTCGATCAGCACGATCTCGCGGTCGTCGATCCCGAAGGGGATCTCGGTCGGACGCACCACCGGCTGCGCCGCCAGCATCTGCAGGTCATCCCGGTAGAGGGAGATGTCGAGCGTCCCGACCGGCACGCTCACCCCTTCGAAGTCGAGGATGTGCGCTTGAATCCGCTCGGCCAGCGGCACGCCTCGACGGCGAATGCCGATCAGGCCGAGGTCCTTCACGCCGCGATTCCGTTCGACGATCTCGTGCGAGATCCGGACGATCGCGCGGCGCATCTCTTCCTCGTTGACGATGTTCGCCTTGTGTTTCAGGCTCATGGCTCCCCCAACGTTGGACGGCTGTGGAACGAAGCTTCGGATTGGGCGCGCGGGGCGCGGGTTTCAAGACACACGGACCTAGGGCACGGGTATCGAGAGGAACGAATGGAGAAAGTCGAGTGGGTCTCCGCCGGTCGATCGAGGCGGGAAAACCGATCGCGGCGGGGATACGGCGCGTGCGTCGATCCGGTGAGTAAGGTCCGAATGCGCGCGGTTCGACTCAGCGTGGATTTTTGCCCGAACCACATGGACGACTCCTTGCCGACCTCTCGGGATCGGCTTAAAGGCGACACCCCATTCATTGGCGCGACTGGCGCGAGCGGGGTGCTGGGTCCGCGGCGGGAACTCCCCGATCGGCGTGGGCTCGAAGCCGGAGCGCGCTTCGAGACGGACCCTAGCACGAGCCCTGGGTCATCGACCACCCGCAATCCCACTCGAGAAGACGAGCCTGCGCGCGCGTCGCTCGCCGCGATATTCCGGAAGTCGACCGTCACGCTCGTCTGCCTGGTGGTTGTCGCTGCCCTTTCCCTGATCGCGCCGCCCGCGCGCGCCGAAACGACCCTTCTGTCCGATTCAACGGGCGCGATCGCGCAGCCGGCCCTCCTCGATTCGGGATCGGTGGCGCCCGACTTCGAGCTGACCGATCAGCACGGCGCGCGGGTGCGCGCCTCGACGCTCTGGCGCGACGCGCCGCTCATCGTCTACTTCTACCCGGCCGACTTCACGCCGGGCTGCACCAAGGAAGCGCACGCCTTCGAGCTCGAACGCCCCGCGATCGAGGCGACCGGCGCGCACCTGGTCGCGATCAGCGTCGACGACGTCACGAGCCACGGCCGCTTCGCCGAGCACTGCGGCACAGGCTATTCGATGCTCGCCGACAGCGGCGGCCTGGTCGCGCGGTCCTATGGAGCCGACCTGACGCTCGGTACGGGCGAGCGCACGCGCACCCTCGCGCGGCGCATCTCCTATCTGCTTGGTCCGGGCGGCGTCGTCTGGCGCGGTTGGATCGTGAGCGATCCGATGCTTCATGCGGCCGAGGTGCGAAAGGCGCTGGTGGAGCGGATCGCGGCGCGGAAGCCGTAGGCGAGCCTGGTAGGCGGGGCCTAGGTCCCCCCGGTCAGCCGATGAAACTCGAGCGAACCGATCGACGACTCGACCGCGCGCGCCATCTCGCGGTAGCGCGAGGTCGGGATCAAGTAGTCGATCTGAAGCGGAGCCTCACCTTCGACCTGAGCAACGAGCCGGAAGTTGGTGTAGCCCTTCCCCGCCACGCGCATCTGCATCACCGGCACCGGTCCGATGCGGTAGTCATCGACCGAGATCTCCGCTTGGGGATCGGCCGCCAGAACCTTGGCGCGCGCTCGGTCTTCGTAGCTCTTCCGCCACTCGCCCTTCAGCCCATCCTTGGGCGGCACGCGAAAGCGCGAGAGGAAGACCCGCATCTCGCCCGAAGGATCGGCGAACACCTGCGTCGGCACGAGATCGAGCACCGGATCGTTGACCGGCTGCGCTTCGACCTCGGCACGAGCGCCGCGAAGGAACTCCGCCGGCGCCGCCACCATCGGCAACGGCGGGCGAAAGGTGAGGCGAAGCTCTGTGTCCGAGACCGGCGGACCGAGCAGGCTCGCGTCGACCCGGAAGCTCATCGATTTGACGGCGTCCTCCTTCTGGCAGGACGCGAGCGTGATCGCGGCGACGACGATCCACGCCAAAGCCGCGAGAGGTTGACGTCTGCTTCGCGGTGCTCGAGATAGAGACATGCGCAGCTCTCCTCCTGTTCGCGGCTGAAGCTACGAGGGCGGTGGCGCGCGGTCAAGCGAGGGGCGTCGGCTCGACCGAATCGAGGCGAAAACGCAGGCTCTTGAGGCCGCGATACCGCTCGAGGTGGAAACGCAGATACTCCTCGACCATCCGCTCGAGCGCCGCGAGCCAGAGGGTCGACGAAACGACGGGAGCTTCGCGCACCACCGAAGCGCCACCCGAAGCGCGTGCGTCCCCGCTCCCCATCTCGGTCACCGCATCGAGCGCCTCGCCGACCTCGCTCTCCCCGCGGCCCAGCGCCATGGTGCGAAAACGACGAAGCGCGCGCGGTCGAATGCGAATCCCCGATTCGACGCCGGGCGCGCAGCTCGGGCAGAACGCCCCGCCATCCGCCGGATGGAAGAGCCAGACCTCGCCGCTCGCCTCCGCGTTCTCCGGCAGCGGCAGCCCGCAGTGCAAGCACGCTTCGAGGAGCGGCGCGTAGCCGAGCAACGCGGCCGCGCGAAGCTGAAAGGCGCGGAAGAGCTCGCGCAATCGGCCGCGCGGCGCGATCGCGAGCACCTCGAGCCCACGAAGCGCCAAGTCGTAGATCTCGGGCGACGGCTCATCCTCGAGCAGAATGCGGTCGAGGAACTCCACCAAGGCCGAGGCATGGAGGAAGCGCTCGGCGTCCTCCCAGAGCGGCGCGAGGCTTCGTTCGGTCCATCCCGTTTTCAAGAACTGAAGATCGCGCCCGCTCCGGTGATAGACGACATAGCTACTGAGGCAGAAGAGCTCGAGGCTCGAGCCGAACTGGCTCCTCGGCTCGCGCGCGCCCTTGGCCATCGCGCCGATCTTCCCCAGCTCGCGCGTGAAGAGGGTGACCACGCGGCTCGTCTCGCCGTAGCGAAGGGTGCGAAGAACGAAGCCGCGGCACTCCTTGATCTGCGAGTTCATCCGCGCGCTTCCGCGGTGCGCACAGAGCGCTTTACCGAGCGAGGAGGGGGCGCTAGCCTGCGGCCCGATACTTCGCCCGGCCGTTCCACGCGGTGGCTCGCCGAGGCGTCGCAAGCACGAGGCGGAAGGAAGCACCCATGATCATCCGTTTGCGCAAGGGAGCGGGGCCCGAAGAGGTCGCCGAGGTCGTTCGACGCATCGAGTCGATCGGCATGAAGCCCGACATCAGCCAAGGCGTCGATCGCGTGATCATCGGCGTCATCGGCGACACGCAAAAGGTCGGCGAAGATCTCTTCCTGGAGCTTGAGTCGGTCGACTCGGTCCATCGCGTCACCCGTCCCTACAAGTTGGTCAGCCGTGAGTTTCGCTCCGCCTCGCGCCACGTTCGTCTGGGCGATCTTACCTTGGGTGATGGGTCGGTGACGATCGTCGCGGGGCCTTGCTCGGTCGAAGGGCGCGACATGATCGTGAACCTTGCGCGCGAGGTGAAGGACGCGGGAGCCCAGGCTCTCCGCGGCGGCGCGTACAAGCCGCGCACCTCGCCCTACGCGTTCCAGGGCCTCGGCGGCGAAGGGCTCGGTTACCTGGCCGAAGCGCGCGAGCTCACCGGCCTTCCGATCATCACCGAGGCGACCGGCACCAACTTCCATCCGCTCGAAGGCGGCGCGCTCGAAGACAAGCCGATTCTCCAGCAGGTGGTCGAACGCGCGGATGTGATCCAGATCGGCGCGCGAAACATGAAGTCGTACGGCTTGCTCGAGGAGTGCGCAAGGCTCTCCGGGCCCTTGAAGAAGCCGGTCCTCCTCAAGCGCGGCGAGGCGGCGTCGATCGAGGAGTTCTTGCTCGCGGCCGAGTACCTCGCGGTCTACGGGAACGAGGACATCATCTTTTGCCTTCGTGGCATTCGCACCTTCGAGTCGAAGGAGCATCAGCGCTACACCTCCGACATCGCGGTCATTCCGATCCTGAAGCGGCAGTCGAACCTTCCGGTCTTCTTCGATCCTTCGCATGCGACCGGCGATCGGCATCTCGTGCACGACGTCGCGCTCGCGGCGGTCGCGGCCGGCGCGGATGGGCTCTTGATCGAAACGCACAGCGATCCGCAGAAGGCGTGGAGCGACGGGCAGCAGTGCATCACGCCGAAGGAGCTCGAGCGGTTGGTGCGCGCGGTGCGGAAGCTGGAGACGTTGCGCAGGGAGAGCTGAGCGCGGGTGGCGTGAGCTCGTAGCGGCGACCGACTCGTCGACGGACGCGCGTCGAGGCCGCTACCGCACGAGCACGATCCGTCGGCTGACCGCGTCGCCTCCCGCCTCCAGACGGAGGAAGTACACCCCCGAAAGTAGGAACGGCAGCGAGAGTGCCTCGGCGTCGACGTGGATCGCGTGCGGCCCGGCCGCTTGCACACCGCCCTCGATCGACACCAGTCGGCGACCCGACACATCGTGCAACGAGTAGCGCAGGGACGACGTCTGTCGAAGGGTGTAGCGCAGATCGAGCGCGCCACGCGCCGGGTTCGGGCCGAGTGCGTCGATCGAAAGGAGCGGCCGCCGCGGCGCGGCGGAGACCTCCGGCGGAATCCACTGGACCAGGAAGTCGTAACCGCCCCGGTACCCCAGATCATAGAACACGCCGCCGAGAAAGACGCGCCCATCGGCCAGCCGGGTCGCCGCCCCGAACCCCGTCTCGTCCAGCATCTGGTGCCACTCCTGCCCGTCCCAGCGCGCGAGGATCCCGCGCTCCTCGCGACGCCCGATAAGGAACTTGCCGTAGGCCCAGAGCTCACCGCCGACGGGCAAGAGCGATTCGATGCTCATCGGCTGGATGTGGTCGGGATCTCCCTGCGCGAAGCGGCGCCACGCGACGCCGTCCCACAGGGCCAACCCGCGCGTGTCGACGTCGCCGGCATGCACGAAGGCACCGGCCGCAATGAGGAGATCTCCGAACACCGCGAGATCGCGGACGTTGATCGAAGATTCGGGACCGCGTGGGATCCCGCCGCCGAGCTCCGCCCAATCGTATCCATCCCAGATCGCGATGCCGGTCGCGTCATGGTTGCCCGCCGCGGTCAATCGTCCCGCCACCACGAGCTGCCCGTTCCACGACTCCGCCTTTTCCACTTCTCCCCTCACGCCGATGTCGAGCGGATGCCAGGTCTCGCCGTTCCAGGCCGCGACGCCGCGGATGAACTCTCGATCCGAGTAGAGGAAGTCCCCGACCGCGATCAGCTCGCCTTGGTGCACCTCAAGGTCGTAGACCGAACCGTATTGAAGTCCCTTGCCTAGGGGCTCCCACTTCTCGCCGGTCCACGCCGTGGTGTTGAACCAGCGTGTGGTGGAGTCGCCCCCCGCCTCGCCCGCCGCGATCAGCTGACCTCGATACTCCTGCAAGGCACGAACGTAGACGATGGGATCGGCCGCGATCGCCGACCAATCCTCGCCGTCGAAGAGGGCGACTCCTCCGCACACTTCGGTGCCGGCGGTGCGGAAATCTCCGGCCGCGGCCAGGCCGGATCCGAAGGGCGCGAGAGCCACGACCCGGTCGTCGAGACCATTGCCCTGGAACAAGGGGAGAGTGGTCGAGCCATGTCGTCGTGCGACGGACCAAGTGCCGACATCCCCGAAGCTGACGAAGTTACCGGCGAAGTAGGTGTCCCCTCTCCAGCTCACTGCTTGCCGGACCGAGCCTGAGCGGGAACGATCGGCGACCTGACAGATGTCGATCGCGCCGTCGCGCGTCACCTCGAAGAGTCGGCCCGAGTCGCGTATCGTGCGCCGAAAGGGATACAGAACGAGGTAGAGAGCGTCGCCGGTCGAGCACATCGACGCGGAGAGGCCGGACAAGGGATCGAGGAAGGGAATCCACTCCGCACCCTGCAAGATCCAGAGCTGCGTCTCTGCTTCGTCCTCGCTGGATGGAGGGTAGCGCACGCTGCGTCCGATCCAGCTCCCCCGCCACCAGACGATGTCCGAGATGGCGGTGGGAAGGACGCCGACGGTCCAACCTCCGTCGGTCCACAGGGCGCTCAGCCGCGCGTCGACTCGGGTTGAATCGAGCGCGCCGTAAATCAGAAGATCCCCATCCTGCGCGGCGACGGCGCCCTCGATGAAACACTCGCCACTGAGCGTCAGGACTCGGTCCCACGAATCACCGTTCCACGACGACACGAAAGGCGCGCTCCGCGTTGGCGCACTTGATTCCGTGCCCAGCGCGAAGAGCTTTGAACCTCCGGCGAGGACTCGGCGGAGGTCATGCGTCGACGGGATCGCTCCGTTCTCCCAACGAGTCCCGTCCCATGCGTCGATGCGAGGTAGTCCCTGGCCCTCCGAGAACCCTCGAGTCACGAGCAGGCGGGAGTCGAAGAGCGTCGCCGATTCGAACGAACCCGAGGACTCCGCGAGCGAGGTCCAAGCGCTCCCATCCCAGGCCGCGGCGCGACGCAGCTCTTGAGCGCCGATGCGGGTGAAGCTCCCGGTGACCACCAGCTGATTCTCCAGCGGGTAGAGCGCTTGCACGAAACCGGTGAAGCCGGGCGGGACGAGCGTCTGCCAACCTTGCGGTGGGTCAATCGCCGGCTGCGCGAGCGCGATCCCGCGCACGCAGACGACCGCGAGCATCGCCGCGACCAGCGTGCGGGCCTTCATCGCACCACCACCATCCGCGCGGCACGCGTCCGTCCGCCGCTCTCGATCGACCAGAGGTAGACGCCGCTCGAGATCCGCATCGCGTCGAGCTCGGGGCGAGCGAAGTAGAGCACGCGTGGTACCGGCCCGCTTGCCGACAGCGGGCCACCCCCCAGACGTCGTCCGCCCACATCGAAGAGCGACCAGCGCGCGCCGCCCTCGACGGGACCTCGGAAGCGAACGCGCACCTCGTCGCGGACCGGGTTCGGTTCGAAAAAAACCGCGGCCTCGAGAGCAGGTGGATGGAGGAGGCTCGAGATCGGGGTCGTCCACTCCCCGAGGAAGCGCGGCGCGAAGCCGGATGCGTAGCTGAACGCGACCAAGAGATGGTCCTCCATCATCGCCATCCGACTGACCCCGCTTCGATCGCCCTGCAAGCAGAGACTCCAACTCGTCCCGTCCCAGCGGAAGATGCCGCTGACGACTTCCGCTTCGGAATCGAGGAACTCCCCCTCCGCGAAGAGATCGGGCTCCGCGGCGAAGAGTCGAAAGATCGAGATCGGCCGGAGTCCCTCGGCGGAGCCCGAAGCGAAGCGGAGAAAACGCACGCCGTCCCACGCGACGAGGCCGGGGGAGTAGAGCTCGCCGGCCCAATCGAAGTTGCCCGCGACCAATACGAGGTCTCCGAAGCTCGCGAGGTCTTCGGCTCGAACGCCGAAGTCATCGTCGGTGCGCGATAGCTGTTCGGGTAAGAGGCGCCAGTCCGCGCCATTCCACGCGGCGAAGGTGCGGCTAGGTTCTTCGCCGCCGTCCCGCGCATAGAACGACCCGGCGAGGAGAAGCTGATTCGACCACGAGGCGGCCGCGGAGGCACCGCCCGCGATCGAGCTCGGCACCGGCGTCCACTCCTCGCCCACGCACTCGACCAGCGGAGTCGAGTGGGAGTCGTCCTGCGCGAAACCGCCGAACGCGAAGAGGCGATCCTGAATCCTCACCGTGCCCGCGACCGACCAGTGGAGCAGTTGTTCAGTCGATCGAAGCGGCCACCACGCCGAACCTGACCATCGGACCGCCACCGTGTCGCCTGCGCTGACGGCCGGCCGGACGGACCCGGATCCGTCTCCGATCGCGAGTCTACGGTCGTCGAGCAGGACCAGCGATCCGTCCCGTTCCGTCAACACGCCGTTGGCCGAGAAGGGCGGAGACGGCGGCTTCTCCCACGCGCCGTTCCTCCATCGCGCGAGGCCCGGAGACCACACGGAGCCGACCGATTCGAAGTCGCCACCGATCCAGAGCTCGTCGCCGAACGGCATCATGCTGGTAATGCCCTCGTCGACGCCGATGCCCGCGCCGAGCGCTTGCCAACGTTGGTCACGGCGAACGGCGATCGATTGCGCGCCGACCTGGTCGATCGAATCGAACAGGCCCGCGATCACCAAGTCTCCGCGCCAGCGGACCGCGTCCGAGATCCATCCACCTCGAGGCGAACGAACGCGCTGGTCGATACGAGTCCAAGCTTCTCCCGGTGCGGCGAGCGAGTATGCGGCCGGAGTATCGTCGTTACGATCCACGGTGAAGAAGTAGAGCTCCTCGCCGACCGCGCGGATGTGCGAATCCCAGCTGTCGCTCGGCAGCGGCTGTGAAATCCAGGCCTCCCCTCCCCACCAGTGGAGCGCGGCGCTGTCGGAGTACTCGCTCTCGACGGCACTCAACACCCAGAGGCGCCCCGCGACCGAGGCGGCGTCGAGGAACGAGGCCCCGAGGATCGGCATCGCCTCTTCCAGCGAGTCCCCCTTCAACTCGAGGACACGAACGCTGTCGAACGACGCGGTATCGAACGCGAAGAGGCGGCCGTCATGCTCGACCAACCGCGCGATGTCGAGCGACTGTGCGTCCGGCCGGAAGCTCCAATCGTCTCCCGACCCAATCGTGATCCCGGTCCGCCACGCTCCTCCCGACGGCCGGAAGTATCCCCAGATCGCTGCGCCGGCGTGGAAGCTCGCGAAAACTTCGGGCGACGATTCGCCGTCCAGCTTGATCTCGTGCCAGGCTTCGCCATCCCAACGACCGAAGAACCGGTGTCGATCCGAGTCGGTGTCGAGGTCGCCCGCTCCGTAGAGCTCGCTGCCGCCGACCGCCGCGCGCGTGATCATGTAACGACCGGGCTCGCCCAGTGGGCGCCAGGACGAGCCATCCCACCGCGCGATTTGCTCCTCGACGCCGTCGATCACGAAATCCCCGCGAGCGATCAACTGATCTCCCGGCGCGAGGAGCTGATCAACGGTTCCGTTCAGGCCCGGACGTTCAAAGCGCGGCGCCCAAGCTCCGTCCGCTCGCACCGACGAAGTGGTCACCGCACAGAAGAACGCGATCGCGACGGCGCTCATCGATCTCCGCACGCGCTCACCTCACGACCACGATGCGTTGGTTGACCACGTCGTTCCCCGCTTCCAGCCGGAGGAAGTACACGCCCGACAGCAGCAACGGCAGCGACAACGACTCCGCGTCGATGTGGATCGAGTGAGGACCGGCCGACTGCCGACCGCTGTCGATCGAAACCATGCGACGACCGGTCACGTCGTGCAGCGAGTAGTGAACCGGCATGGCGCGCGCTAGGTGGAAGCGCAGGTCGAGCGAGCCGCGAGTCGGATTCGGGCCGAGCGCGTCGAGTCGAAGCGAGGACATGCCGGCGCGAGGCGACACCGTCTGACCGGCCCAGAGCACGAGTCTCTCGATGGGGCCGTTGTCGGGCCTGAAGCCTCCTGAGAGGTAGGTCCTTCCGTCGGCCAACCTAACCGCGGTCTCGAGGTAGGCGCCGTCGGGGATCCTATGCCACTCCTCGCCATCCCATCGGCACAGCTGGCTCCAGAGCTCGTGACGACCGATCACGAAGATCCCGCTCGCCCAGAGCTCGTTCCCCATCGGAAGCAGGAACGAGATCGAACGGGGTTGGATCGCCTCCGGCTTTCCTTGCGCGAAGGGCCGCCAGGCGACGCCGTCCCAGAGCGCGATGCCTCGGCTCTCGACCTCGCCCGCGCGTTCGAAGTTACCCGCCGCGATGAGCTGATCGCCGTACGTGGCGAGGTCGAGGACGGCGGGCTCGAAGAGATCGCGACTCCGCGGAATGCCGGCGCCGAGCGGCGACCAGTCGTAGCCATCCCAAGCGGCGATGCCGGAGACATC
>CAZZAH010000055.1:0-10170 GCA_964652115.1 uncultured bacterium
AAGAGCCTGGTTCGGTGCGTGGAGATCTTGCAGACGCGCGAACGCGCCCGCTAGATCGTCTCTTCCCAGTGGCCCTACTCTTCCCAGTGGCCCTACTCTTCCCAGTGGCGTAGCGGCAGGCCGCGCGCGGTCAGCGCCTTGATGTATCGGTCTCCCGGGATGACCTCTTCCGCGCGTAGCACGCCCGTGTCGCCGATCACGCCGCGAGCGAGCATCAGAGCGCTCTCGGCCGCGGGAAACGCGGTCGTCCGCATCATCGAGGTCAGACCGGTCGGCTCGTCGAAGTAGTCGATCATCTCGTAGCAGCGCTTGATCGCGCGACCCTTTGCGCTCCCCTCGACCGTCACTCGGAGCACGACCAGATCGCGGACATCCGGCACGGTCAGCATCGGCTCGAGCAGCTTCGCCAGCACCTCGCGCGGCTCGATCTTGATCCGTCCGAGCGGCAGAAGTTCAGTCTCGAGCAGGCCGAGCTCCTTCAGGAACGCGAGCTTGGTCCAATGCCCCGGATAGCGGACCGTCTTGTAGTCGAGGCTCTTCACCTTGCCTTGCATCGACCAGGGAAGGGTCGACGTTCCGCCCGAGGTGTAGGCCGCCTCGCACTGCCCGACCGGCTCGGCGAAGCTGATCGACTCGAGCCCGGTGAGCGTCGGCCGGCGCACGATGTCACCCTCTTCGATGATGACCGCGTCGCCCGAATACTCGTTCAAGAGCCCGTGGATGGAGAAGACGAGCGCGTACTTGAGCGTGCCGCGCGGCGATTGCGGCAGGCCGCCGACCCGCATCGCGACCTTCGCTCCGGGCTCGAGATCACGCAGACCGTGCGCGGCGAGAATTCCGGCGAGCCCCGGCGCCAATCCCTGATCGGGCAGGATGCCGATGCCGGCGGCCTTCGCCTCGGCGTCGAGCGCATGCTGCGAGAAGACGACGTCGGTGTTGCCGCCCAGATCGACCATCGGCACGCCGGTCGCGATGGCGGCGCGCGTCACCGCGAGGTTCAAGAAGTAGGGGACCGCGCTCAAGGCCGCGGCGGATCCGCGCAGTGCCGCCTCGAGCTCATGCCCGTCGCCGACGTCGCGTCGCTCGAGCTTGAGTCTCGGGTCGGAGAAACGCGCGGCCATCGAAGCCAAGGCGGGCTCACTCGAGTCGATGACCCGCACCTCGCTCACGTCGTCCTGCTTGAGCCAATCGAGCACGCAGGCGATCCCCTGCTGTCCCGCTCCCAACACCACCATGCGCATCATCGCCTCCAGGTTGAGCCTCGCCCCCGACGGAGCCAAGAGCGCAGGATAGTCGCGCACGCGAGCGGAGGGAAGGCGGGAGCACTCCGCCTTTCGCGAGGCGCGGCGTCTGCCTCTCGATCCACGTTCGCTCCGCGCGCGGCCGCTCCTCGTCACGAAGCGGCGCAGATCCGCGAAGGCTCGATTTGACCGTGCGTGCGATGCGACGTAGCCTGCGGCCATGAAGACGATCATCGAACCATTCAAGATCAAGTCGGTCGAACCGATCCGCATGACCACCCGCGCCGAGCGCGAGCACCTGCTTCACGAGGCCGGCTGGAATCTCTTCCTGATCCGAGCCGATGACGTGCTGATCGATCTATTGACCGACAGCGGAACGTCGAGCATGTCGGCCGAGCAATGGGCCGGCATCATGCGCGGCGATGAATCGTACGCCGGCAGCCGTTCCTTCTTCGAGTTCGAGCGTGAGGTGCGGAACATCACCGGATTCAAGCACATCATCCCGACGCATCAGGGACGCGCCGCGGAGAAGATTCTCTTCACCATCTTGAATCGTGAAGGGGCGACCTACCTCGGCAACACGCACTTCGACACGACGCGGGCCAACATCGAGTTCGCCGGCGCGACCGCGTTCGATCTGCCGATCCCGGAAGGGACGGTGCCTTCGACCTGGCATCCCTTCAAGGGGAACATCGATCTCGAGCGACTCGAGCGCGAGCTCAAGGAGCGCTCGCCCAACGTCCGCGCGGTCATCATGACGGTGACCAACAACAGCGGGGGAGGGCAGCCGGTCTCGCTCGAGAACCTGCGTGGAGCGCGCGATCTCGCGCATCGCTACGGCACCCTCTTCATCGTCGACTCGTGCCGCTTCGCGGAAAATTCCTACTTCATCAAGCGGCGCGAGCCGGGGCAGGAACATCGTCCGGTGATCGACATCGCGCGCGACATCTTCGCGGGCGCCGACGGCACCACCATGAGCGCGAAGAAGGACGGGCTCGCGAACATCGGCGGATTCCTTGCGCTCAACGATGACGAGCTCGCGCGGCAGGCGCGGAATCTCCTGATCCTGACCGAAGGATTCCCGACCTATGGCGGACTCGCCGGCCGCGACTTAGAGGCGATCGCGCAGGGTCTGCGCGAGGTGCTCGACGAGTCGTATCTGCTCTATCGCCTGCGCTCGGTCGAGTACTTGGAGGAGAAGCTACAGCGGAACAGCGTGCCGATGATCATCCCCGCGGGTGGGCACGCGGTTTACCTCGACGCGGGCGCTTTCCTGCCGCACATCCCGCCGGAGCAGTTTCCCGGTCAGGTGCTGGCGGATGAGCTCTATCTCGCGGGCGGTGTGCGTGGGGTCGAGATCGGCTCCTTGATGTTCGGGAAGACCGATCCCGCGACCGGCAAGCACGTCGGCCCGAAGATGGAACTGGTGCGACTCGCGATTCCGCGCCGTGTCTACACGCAGAGCCACGTCGATTACGTCGCCGAGGTCGTGCTCGAGGTCTTCTCGCGGCGGTCCGAGCTCCGAGGCCTGCGCATGACCTACGAGGCGCCGTTTCTCCGGCACTTCACCGCGCGGCTCGAGCCCGTTTGATCGACTCGCCCTCGCGGCTAACCGAGGGCACCGAACCGAAGGCAAAGAAAAGAGCCCGGTCGATGCCGGGCTCTTTCCTTACTGCCGCCGCAACGATGCGGCCATTCAAGGATGTCGACTAAGCGTTGCGCTTCCGACGGCGCAAGCCCAGCGCACCGACGAGGCCGACGCCGAGTAGGAGGATGCTCGCCGGCTCGGGCACCGGATCGATGCCGAGCGAGAGGACCTGGCCCTCGCAGGTGCCATCAGTGGCCCCTTCCTGCTCCGACGGATCCTGGTCGTTCGAGGTGAGGCCGCAGTTCCAGGCCGCGTTCTGCCCATGGCCGCCGCCCGTCGTCCCCTTGGCGTAGAAGTCCTTCCACGCCGGGGCGCGGTAGCTGTCGAACGCGAAGTGCGAGGTGGTGCCGGTCGCGTTCCGGAACTTGATTCCGTACATGGCGGCCGGCATTCCGGGATTGCTGCTGCCGACGGTCCAGTTGCCGACGGAGATCGCGCCGAAGCTTCCGCTGGCGTTCAGGATGTCGGACGAGGTGACCGACGCGCAGGTCTCGAGGATGAAGTGACTCGTGTCGCTGGCGCGGTGAGTGAAGGTATAGGCGTAGTGCCAAAGGCCGCTTTGATTGCGCGTCACCTGCCACTCGAGGAGCGAAGGGCGCTGGTTGCTCCACAACCAATTGCCCGATCCCTTGACGCCACCACCAATCGCGGAGGAGAGCATCCCTGTGTAAGCGTGGGCTGCCGGGGCGGCGCCTAGGGCGATACAGACGGCGGCGAGGCCGATCGTCCCACGGAGGTTCCGGACCGCACGATGCTGTGTCATAGCTGCACAACCTCTCTCGTTCATGTTGCTCTCTCTAGGAATGCCGACGCGGTCGTTCTGCCAACCGCGGGCGACGCTCACTCTCGAATCTGCGACTCGAGCCAAGTCGCGACTCGCGGCTTTACAAGCGCCCCATCGGGAGCTCGCTTTCTGCCTACGCTTGGTCGCGGTTGTATGCGCTCCGGGAATCTTGTCAAAGCGAGGTGACGGTCGTCAATAGCGCGATCCCCCAGGCGGGAAGTTTTTGGCCCGTGGGCCTCGACACTTGGCATGGAATCCGCTTGCCGCCCCCTCGGAGGGCGACCTAGGCTCCGGCTCCCGCCGCCCGGGTGGGACACGACAACAAGGAGGGGCAGGTGGACGCGCGCAAGCTGGACGAGATCTTCTCCTCGACCGGGGTGCTCTCCCGTGTCCTTTCCCCGGACTTCGAGCACCGACCCCAACAGGGGACGCTCGCCGCGGCGGTCGATCGTGTTTTGAGGACCGGCGGGACCCTGCTGGCCGAGGCTCCGACCGGGGTCGGCAAGTCGTTGGCCTACCTCATCCCCGCCGTCTTCTGGGCGATCGAGCGGAAGTCCCCCGTCGTGCTTTCGACCCAGACGCGCTCGCTCCAGGACCAGATCATGGAGAAGGAGCTGCCGCGCGTGCGTCGCCTGATCGATCGGGAGATTCGGGCCGAAGCGCTCAAGGGGCGTTCCAACTACCTCTGCCAGACGCGCTATCGAGCGTTCCTGGAGGAGCTCGGGGGGACCCAGGACGCGGTTCGGGTCTCGCGACGGCTCGATCCTTGGATGTCGACCACGGAAACGGGAGACATCGCGGAGGCGCCGTCGCTCGAGCCTCGCGACCAGTGGGTCTGGGGACGTATCACGAGCGAGGGCCACGCTTGCGGCACGCAGCGCTGCACGCCGGAGGGCGGGTGCTTCTACAAGGCCTCGCGCCGCCGCGCGAAGGACGCTCACCTCATCGTCGTCAATCACGCGCTCCTCTTGGTCGACCTCTTCGAGCAGGGCTCGGGGCTGCCGGACTGGCAAGCGGTCATCATCGACGAGGCGCATCATCTTCCGCGCTCCGCGGCCGAGCCGCTCTCCTTCGCGGTCTCGCAGGGAACGCTCGAAGGGGTCCTCAAGGGAATGGGCGGACGCGGCGAGCCGGGCGTGACCGATCTGCTTCGAAAGGTCATCCGTCTCGAAGCGACCGCGGACTGGAAGGACGTCTACCTCGATCGCCTACGCGAGCTCGAGGTCGAGGTGGCGAGCGTGCTCGGCCTCTCGCGCGATTTCTGGGATGAGCTCCGCGCGCACCCGGCCTTTCCCAAGGGAAGCGATCGGCGTCGCTACGGACCCGGCACGGAGGAGAGGAATCCCTTCCCCGGCTCGGCGCTCGATCTTTCGCTCGCAGCGCGCGCAGTGCTTCTTCGCACGGAATCGCTGCTCAACCAGATCGGGGGGCGGCTGGTGAGCACGAGCTCGGCGGGAGAACCGCCCGCCTTCCTGGAAGCGCGACATCGCACCGATGACCTGTCGGAGGTGCTGAACCATCTCGACGAGCTGCTGACGCCGACCGACGGCGATCGCGTGCATTGGATCGAGCCGCAGACGGTGCGCGGCGTGTCGCTACGAAGCGCGCCTCTCGAGGTGGGGGAGGAGCTGCGACGCACGCTGTTCGAGCGGAAGAGCTCGGTCATCCTCACCTCGGCCACGCTGTCGATCGAAGGGCGCTTCGAGCATCCGGCGAAGAACCTCGGACTTCGCGGCGATGAGTACGAGACGCTCCTCCTGCCGACGCCGTTCGAGCTCGAGCGGCAGGTCGGCGCGTTCCTTCTGAGCGGGCAGCCCGATCCGCGTCAGGCCGACTTCGCCTCGAATCTCGCACGTGGATTGGTGGCGCTGTCGACCGGGCTGCGCCGAAAGATGCTCGTCCTCTTCACCTCGCACGAGATGTTGCGCGCGGTCGAGGCGGAGCTGCGCGCGCCGCTCGCCGACACCGGCATTCGTGTCCTCGCTCAGGGCATCGACGGTGGCCAAGCGATGGTGAAGGCCGGCTTCCGCGAGGAGGGCGCGGCGGTGCTGCTTGGCGCGGCCACCTTCTGGGAAGGGATGGACTTTCCGGGCGAGGAGCTCGAGGTGCTCGTGATGGCGCGGCTTCCCTTCCTGGTCCCGACCGATCCGGTGGTCGCGGCGAAGGCGGAGCGCCTGCAAGCCGAGGGGATCGAGCCCTTCCGCCACTACTTCCTGCCTGAGGCGCTGCTGCGCTTCCGTCAGGGCTTCGGTCGCTTGATCCGGCGGCGCGGCGATCGCGGCATCTTCGTCGTCGCCGACGGCCGGCTCGGAGACCAAGGCTACGGCACGCGCTTCAAGGGATCGATCGGTCTGCCGTTTCGCGCGGTCACGAGCTTCGAGGAGCTCACGTCCGAGGCCGCTGCCTTCTTCCGCTAACGAAAAGAGCGAGGTGATCGTGGCAACCACGAAGAGCGGACCGCGCCCAGTGCGAGCGCCTAGAGGCAACGAGCTGTCGTGCGCGGGTTGGCCGCAGGAAGCGGCGCTTCGCATGCTGATGAACAACCTCGACCCCGAGGTGGCGGAGCGGCCGGACGATCTCGTCGTCTACGGTGGCACCGGCAAGGCGGCGCGGAACTGGGAGGCCTTTGACGCGATCGTCGCCTCGCTTCGCGCGCTCAAGTCGGATGAAACGCTGCTGGTGCAATCGGGAAAGCCGGTCGGCGTCTTTCGCACGCACCCTGAGTCGCCGCGCGTTCTGATCGCCAACTCGAACCTCGTGCCGCACTGGGGAACGTGGGACTACTTCCGCGAGCTCGAGCAAAAGGGCCTGATCATGTACGGGCAGATGACCGCGGGCTCGTGGATCTACATCGGCACGCAGGGAATTCTGCAAGGGACCTACGAGACCTTCATGGAGGCGGCGCGCCAGCACACGGGCGGAACGCTGGCGGGGAAGTGGGTCTTGACCGCAGGACTCGGCGGCATGGGCGGCGCGCAGCCGCTCGCGGTGACGATGGCCGAAGGAGTCGCCCTCTGCATCGAGGTCGACCCCGCGCGCATCGCGCGTCGCATCGAAACGCGCTACCTGGATCGCTCGACCGAATCGCTCGACGAAGCGCTCGCCTGGGTCGAGGACGCGACGACGCGAAAAGAAGCACTCTCGATCGGGCTTTTAGGCAACGCGGCCGATGTGCTGCCGGAGCTGCTGCGCCGTCACGCGCGACCTGACTTCGTCACCGATCAGACCTCGGCGCACGACGAGCTCAATGGCTACGTGCCGAACGGCCTCGACTACGCGAAGGCGCTCGACCTCAGGCGCGACGATCCCAAGGCCTACATCGCGCGCTCGAGAGAAGCGATGGCGACCCACTGCCGCGCGATGGTCGAGTTTCAGCACCGCGGCTCGATCGTCTTCGACTACGGAAACAACCTGCGCGGGCAGGCGCAGAACGCGGGCTTCGCGGAAGCGTTCTCGTATCCCGGCTTCACGCCGGCCTACATCCGAAGTCTCTTCTGTCGCGGAAAGGGACCCTTTCGTTGGGTCGCGCTCTCGGGCGATCCGGCCGACATCCATCGCACCGATCGCGCGATCTTGGAGACTTTCCCCGACGATCCGATCCTCGCGCGCTGGATACCGATGGCGCAGGAGCGGGTGCAATTCCAAGGACTACCGGCGCGCATCTGCTGGCTCGGCTACGGCGAGCGCGCGCGTTTCGGCCTCGTGCTGAACGACCTCGTCAAGCGCGGTGAGATCAGCGCGCCGATCGTCATCGGTCGCGATCACCTCGACTCAGGCTCCGTCGCTTCGCCCTACCGCGAGACCGAGGCGATGAAGGACGGCAGCGACGCCATCGCCGACTGGCCGATCTTGAACGCGCTGGTGAACACCGCGGCGGGCGCGCATTGGGTCTCGGTGCATCACGGCGGCGGGGTCGGCATCGGCTACTCGATTCACGCCGGCATGGTGGTGGTCGCCGATGGCACCGACGAGGCGGCACGACGCCTCGAGCGCGTGCTGACGAGCGATCCCGGCATGGGCGTCATCCGTCACGCCGACGCCGGCTACGAGGAAGCGCTCGCCTGCGCGCGCGAGCTCGGGGTCAAGATCCCGATGCGGCAGGAGTGATGGCGATGCGCCGCGAGGTCGATTGGCTCCTCTCCAACATCGGTCAGCTCGTCACGCTGGCCGGCCCGCCAGGTCCGCGCTGTGGCGAGCAGATGAGGGAGCTCGGCTTGATTGCGGGCGGAGCGATCGCGATCGAAGGCGAACACATCGTCGCCGCGGGCGAGGAAGGCGAGGTCCTCGATCGATTCACCGCGGCGCGTCGCTACGATGCTCGCGGAGCGGTCGTGATGCCCGGCTTCGTCGATCCGCACACCCACGCCCTCTTCGCCGGAACGCGCGAAGGAGAGTTCGAGGAGCGCCTGCGCGGGCGTTCCTACCTGGAGATCGCGGCCGCGGGCGGCGGCATTCGTTCGAGCGTTCGCGCCTTTCGCGCTGCGAGCGATGAGGATCTGGTAAGTCAGACCAAGCGGCGCTTGGACCGCATGGTCATGAACGGCACGACCACGGTCGAGATCAAGACCGGCTACGGCCTTTCGCTCGAGCACGAGCTCCGCGGCCTCAAGTTGATCGAGATGTGCGACCAGAGCCACCCGGTCGACTGCATCGCCACCTTCTTGGGCGCGCATGAGGTCCCGGACGAGCATCGCGGCAACACCGATGGCTACGTGCGCCTCGTGGTGGAGGAGATGCTGCCCCGCGTCGCGCGCGAAACGCGAGCGCGCTTCTGCGATGTCTTCTGCGAGGAGGGGGTCTTCGATCGCGATCAATCGCGGCAGATCCTGGCGGAGGCGCACGCGCGCGGCTTGAGCTTGAAGCTTCACGCCGATGAGTTCGTGCCAATCGGAGGCGCCGAGCTCGCGGCCGAGCTGGGCGCCGTCTCGGCGGATCACCTGATCGAGGCGAACGAGCATGGGCTGCTCGCGCTCAAGTCGGCCGGCGTGATCGCGGTGCTGTTGCCGGCGACCTGCTTCTCGCTCGGCAAGGGACGTTACGCGCCCGCGCGCCACATGATGCAGATGGGGATTCCGATCGCCCTGGCCACCGACTGCAATCCCGGCTCCTCGATGACCGAGTCGATGCCGCTCGTGCTCTCGATCGCGTGCCTGGAGATGGGTCTCCTGCCGGCCGAAGCGATCGTGGCCGCGACGGTCAACGCGGCCCATGCCACGGGCGTCGGCCAGGATCGCGGCCAGCTCGCTCCCGGCTTCCTCGCCGACCTTCAAGTCCTCGATCTTCCTTCCTACGTGTCGCTCGTCTATCACCTCGGCGGCGGGCACGTCCGCCGCATCTGGAAGCGCGGGAGGCCGATCGAGCTCCCGCATCCCGCTTCCGCCGATCTCCTCTGAGCCCAAGGCTTCGCGGGGGAGCGAAGGGAAAGGTCAAGCGCGGCTTCTTTTCGGCCGAACCCGTCTCTGGCAGGGAGGGACGAGCATGTCGTGTTCCTCTTTGCCATGGAGTTCCTCCGCCGGTGGGTCGATAACCCCGGCAGGAGTGTCTTAGGACAGGCTTCCCGGAGACGGCTTTGGAGAAAAGCATCCTCGCCAAGCGCAAGGCCCAGAAGCTTGCCCGGGACGGGCAAGTGCAGCAGGCGATAGAGGAAATGCGCCGGCTGTTGGGCGAGGCGGAGGTCGATCCTTACGACCACGTCTACCTCGGCGATCTCCTCATGCGGATCGGCGAGCGAGAGGAAGGGATCGGCTCCTATCTCGAGGCGATCCGCGAGTACGAGCGCGTCGGCCTGTTTCGGAACGCCATCGCGATCGGCAAGAAGGTGCTTCGGATCGATCCGAACCGCGCCAAGATTCAGCGCAATTTGGGGGAGCTCTACGACCGCGAGGGCCTGAAGGCCGAGGCGGTTCCTCACTACATCGCCTTCCTCGATTCCTTCCGCGGCGAGAACCTCCCGCCCGAGGATTTCTACAGCACGCTCGAGCGCGCGGCGACGATCTCGGGGCTTCAGGTCGAGGTCGCGCTTCGCTTGGCCGAGCACTGGATCCGCGTTCGACAGGGCGAGCGCGCGGCCGAGTATCTCTACGACGTGGCCGATCGCCTCGAGGTGGAAGGCCCGGCCGAGATGGCAATCGAGCTTCGCCGGCGCGCGGCCGAAGCGCGTGGAGGCGAGGCCCCCGCGATCGCGGACTCCTTCGATGCGCCGTCTGCGATGAGCCCTCCGCCGATCGAGAGCGCAGCGCGCGATGCGGCCGCATCCGTGATCATCCCCGAACCGGAAGCGGCCCACGCGAAGCCGACGCAACCTTCCTCCGCCTTCGAGCTCGACCTCGACGAGGCGTTGCCGCCGGCTCCGGACCTCGAGCCCGAGGAATCGCCCCAAGCGCCGGCCTTCGAGCTCGACTACGGTCTGGGCACGAGCAAGAACGAGGGGAGGGTCCCGGGCTTTGCCGACACGATGAGCGAGGCCTTCGAGTCGAAGCCGACGACCTTCGACCTCG
>CAZZAH010000055.1:10270-14018 GCA_964652115.1 uncultured bacterium
TTTGCCGACACGATGAGCGAGGCCTTCGAGTCGAAGCCGACGACCTTCGACCTCGAGGCTGAGGGTCAGAGCGCTCCCGAAGCGACGACCAATGCCTCGCGGACCTTTGAGCTCGACTTCGACCTCGCGCCCGCGCCGAGCGCGCCGGTGGAGAACGAGGGCTGGACCCTCGCGCCGAACACCTCCGAGCAGACGAGCTCGACGGAGCCTGAGTCAAAGTCGGCGGAAGCGGAGCACGTCTTCGACCTGGAAGGCGCCGAAGCTCCGAGCGACGGCTCCTTCGTGCTTCGTCCCGTCGGCGCCACGCTCTCGCCGCGTGAGGAGGCGGAGGAGTCCTTCGCCGCCGCGCGCTACGACGAAGCCCGCGGCCTCTTCCAAAAGCTTCATCGCGATCATCCGAACGACCCCGAGATCCTCTCTCGCCTGGTCGAGATCACGCGCAAGCAGGAAGACATCGAAGGGGAGACGCTCTACCAAGGTCTCTTGGGCGATGCTTGGATCCAGGACGGCGACCTCGAGCGCGCGTCGACCTGCTTCGAGCAGGTGCTCTTGCTCGATCCGGAGAACTCGACCGCGAAACGACGCGTGGCGCGCTTCCGCGAGCTCGGCGTTCTCTCCGAGCAGTCGATGAAGCCAAGAGAGGCGGCCGCGCCGACGCACGAAGGCGAAGCGGAGATCCCTCCTGGCGTGCTCGGCCTCGGCAACTCGCTCGTCTCGGTTCGCAACGAGAGCACCAGCGACGCCGAGAAAGAGGAGTGGCTCGACCTCGAAGGACTGCTCGAGGAATTCAAAGCCGGCCTCAAAAACCACATGGACGCTTCCGACTTCCAAGGCCACTATGACCTCGCTCTCTCGCACCACCAGATGGGATTGCTGGAGGAGGCGCTGGAGGAGCTGGACCGCGTTTTCGCCTGTCCTGAATTGCCGGCCGCCGTGGCACAGCCGGCGCGAGAGCTTCGAGGCCTCTGTTTGACCGGCCTCCAGCGCGGGCGAGAAGCGGTGCACGAGTTCCGCGAGGCCTTCGATCAGGCCCCGGAGGGGAATGGGCGACGCACGTCGCTCTATCATCTGGCGAAGGCTTTGGAAGCGGTGGAGGAATGGCAGGAGGCGAGCGAGAAGTTCGAGCTGCTTCTCAGCGAGGCTCCCGGCTTCCTCGATGCGAACGAGCGACAGAAGCGGTGCCAAGCGATGGCGGCCCAGTCGGCGGCTCAGTCGGCGGAGCATCGCCCGGCCGCATAGGCTCCCGTCCCTCGAATCCACTTATCCATCGCGACCTGAATCCTTCGCGCTACGTCGCGGCACTCTCTCTCCTCGCGCTCTTGCTGACGCCCACGGCGCAGGCTGAATCGCAGCCCCCCGCGAAGGTCCTCCCGCGCGCCGCCACCGACGATTCCTCGCGTGCCCTGCCCGACTCCATCGACATCCGGCCGTCGACGGATGCGGCCGACTCGAGCCTCGCCGTGCCGGCCTCGCCGTCCGATTCGAGCGCCGCCTCCGAGGCTCCGTCGATGCGCGCGCCATGGTCGCCGGCCGCGATCCCGGACCTCGTTCCTCCCACTCGCGCGCTCTCTCGCGCCGACCTCGATCACGCGAGCGGCGGCACGTTGCGCGAAGCGATTGAGCGCCCCCTCGACCTCTATCGAGTGCCGAGCGGCTCGTACCATCTGCCCGATCCGATCGACGCGGGGGATCTGCCGTCGCGTGAGCCGAGCGTCATGCTGCTCGACGGTGTCCCGCTTTCGAAGCCGCACCAGTCGGAGATGCCGCCCGATCTCGTCGGTCCGGTCTGGTTGCGAGGGCTTCGCTATCGGCCGGTCGATCCGCTGGTGGCGCCGAACCTCGCGACCGGCGGCAGCATGATAGAGATGGACCTCGAGCGACCCGACTCGAGCCATGCGCTCTCCGGGGCGCGCCTGACGAGCGGCGGCAATTCGTCGCACACCGAGGAGTTCTTCCTTGCCCGGCCGGTGCGGTCCTCTCTCGTTCGCGTTTTCTACGGCGACCACAAGACGGTCGGGCGACTGCTCTACTTCGACGAGATCGGCGACAACCTTCGCGTGCACTACGACCATCGCGCCTGGTGGGGTCGCTACGGGCTCGCGTGGCACCGGAGCTTCGCGCGGCAAAAGGTTCTGAACGAGCGCCGGTGGGTGTTCGATCGATCCGGATTCGAGGCGCGGGTTGAGGGGAACGCGGCCAGGATCGCGGTCGAGCTCGACGGCGCCCTCGATTGGAATCGTCAGGCCTGGGAAGGGGACGAGCTCGGAGCGAAGCGCAAGGACTCCTCCGGGCAGCTCATCCTGCGCCTCGCGGGACCTCTGCTGCCGGCGAAGCGCGCGGAGAGCGCTCCCGACGACTCGACCGGCGCGCGGGGTGCTTCTTGGTCGATCCAGCCGATGGCAAGCGCGGAGCTCGACCGTAACCGCCTTCGCTTCTGGCAGCCCGAGGTTCTCTCGCTCGATCGCGAGGAAACTGGCCTGGGTTTCGCTGCCGGTATCCGCGGAGGGTCGGAAAAATGGCGGATGACCGGCGTGATGGGTCGGGCGGAACCGGTGGACGGTCGCTCCGGCGGGACGGGCCTTGCTTCGGTCGCGTGGGTGGGGCCACGCGCGACAAGCACGCTTTCGCTCCAGCGTGGGGTTCGGCCTCGCCTCATGCCGCGGCTCGCGAGCCAGCTTTCAACACAGGTGGGCCAGTCGATCACGGCGCCCGAGGTCGATCCCGACGCACCGCTCGAGGTCGTGACGACCGCGGAGCTCAAGTCGGAGGCGACGATCGCGGGCGTCCACGGCGAGGTGCGTCTCCGGCAGGTGGAGATCGAGCACACCATCTCGGCCGAGGGGGGGCTTCTGCAGTTCTTCACCCCCGCGGGCTACGAGTTTCTTCCGCGCGAGGCGTTCGACCGGACCGTCCGTGTGCGGAGTGTTCACGCTTCGTGCGCCGTGCCGCTGCCGTTCGGCTTCGGGCTCGAGGGGGACGCGGCGTTGCGCACCTCGGATCCCGGTTGGCGCGACGAGCTCTGGATGACCCCCTTCGACGCGCGTGGGCGGATCTACGCCAGTCGACGGGTCTTCAACCAGCGCCTCTTTCTCCTCGCGTACCTTCGCGGCGCGTGGAATGGCAAACGTGCGACGCCGTTCAAGACCGTCGATATGCCGGATGGCATCCTGCCACCACGCGATCGCTACGATGCGGGGCTCGAAGGCTCGATCGCCGACGCTCGCTTCTTCTTCGAGCTCGCGAATCTGGAGGACGACCTGACCGAGGCCGCGGGCTTCGAGGGGGGATGGATGGTCCTCCCGTATCGCTCTTTCCGCATGGGGCTCGTCTGGAGGTTCGACGACTGATCGCGGTGCATCGCTCGCCGGGGGGCCGATGATCTTCACCCCGGAGGAGCGGCGCGCGATCCTCTCTCTGCTGGCGCTCCTCGTGGTGGGGGAGGTGCTCGGCGCGATCGACTCCACCCGCCGAGCGAAACCGGATCGTGAGCTCTCCGCCTGGTTCGATCGCTTGGCCTGGATCGACGCCGACTCGACCGGAAGCACGGCAGACTCCATCCACGCGCGGTCGAGCGCGAGGCCGGATAGCGGTCCGATGATCGACGCTGCGCGATGGGTTCAAGGGAGCACGACATCGATCGCGGGGAGCCCGGCCGCCTCCACGGTCGAGCTCGATCGCGGGGACCGTTCTCGCGAGCCCGGTAGAGCCGAGACGCGAGGCTCGGATCTCCCGCCTCCTGTCCGCGCGG
>CAZZAH010000056.1:0-5787 GCA_964652115.1 uncultured bacterium
CGGCGGGCGCGTGCTGCCGGCGCGCGTCCCCTGGGCGATCAAGGTGGAGGCGCTCTTTCACCTGATGGGGAATCTCGGCTGGCTCCTGGGGATGATCCTCCTCGCGACCCTGTATCCGGCGATTCTCGTGCACACCGGACGTGACTGGCGCGAGCTCGTGGCGATCGACCTGCCGTTGCTCTTGGGCTCGACCGGAGCGTTCCTTCTCTACTTCACCGCCGCAGCGGTCGCGCAGCGCGGGCGGCGTGGATGGCGCGCGGCCTTCCTTCTCCCGATCGTGGCCTTCGGCATGGCGCCGGTCGTTTCGCTTGGGTTGCTCGAAGTGCTCTTCCGTCGCGGAGGCTCCTTCGATCGAACGCCGAAGTACGGTTTGAAGGGGCGCGAGCGCTTGCCGCGGCGCGCGGCGCTCTACCATCGATCGTGCTCGACCGGCCTGGCGCTCAACGTCGTTTTGCTGCTGCTGGGGCTCGTTCCCCTGGTGCTCGCGATCCGAAGCGGAGCGTGGGCCGCCGTGCCGCTCCTGCTCTCGATCCCGCTCGCCTTCGGCGCCTACGTGGTGCAGGAGCTCATCGAGCTCGGCCGCGTTCGCGCGCGTGAGGTGGCATGAGGCGCGCGCTCGGGGCGATGTCGTTCGCGCTCTCGCGGAGTTTGTGTGTGCTTCTGTGCGCCGCGTTGGCGTTGCTCTCGGGTTGCCAGCGGTTCGAGCGTCACACGGTCGAGGACGCGCGCGCCTTCTACGCGGCGCAGAACCGCTTCTTTCGTCCGTTGCCTCCCACCGCGGTGCCGGCGGGCCTGGTCGATCTGCGCGCCTCGTCGTGCGGCGTCTGTCACAACGAGATCTATGAGGAGTGGAAGCTCTCGACCCATGCGCATGCCTGGCTCGACGACGCGCAGTTCATGGAGGAGCTCAAGAAGACGACCGCGAAAAAGGGGCGTGACGGCAGCTGGGTCTGCATGAACTGCCACACCCCGGTCGAGGCGCAGCTTCCGAAGCTCGTGGCCAAGCTCGAGGATGGCGATCGTGGCCGGCCGGTTCTGGTGGCCAATCCGGGCTTCGATCCCACGCTGCAGTTGGAGGCGATCACCTGCGCCACCTGTCACGTGCGCGATGGCGTGGTGCTCGGTCCCTACGGCGACACGCGCGCGCCGCATCCGGTTCGAAAGAGCGAGGAGCTCATGAGCGCGAGCCTCTGCACGCAGTGCCACCAGGCCGACGAGATCATCGAGGAGCTCGACGTCGCCTGCACCTTCGACACCGGGGAGAGCTTCGCCGCGGGACCGTATCCGGCCGAAGGAAAGGTCTGCCAGTCGTGTCACATGCCCGAGGTGGAGCGGCCGCTCACCAACCTCAAGAATTTCCCGATTCGAAAGACGCGGCGGCACTACTTCGGTGGTTCGCGCATCGCGAAGAAGCCTGAGCTCGAAGCGGGGCTCGCGCCCATGCACGCCCTTTACCCGAATGGAGCGAGGGTCGAGTGGATCGAGCCGCCGGCCCAGCTTCGCGCGGGGGAACCGGCGACCTTGACCTTCGCCGTGACCAACGCGGAAGCGGGGCACAGCCTTCCGACCGGCGACGTCGAACGCTTCCTTTTGGTGAAGGCGGAGGTGATCGACGCGAGCGGCGCGGTCGTGGCCAAGCGGAGCGAGCGCTTCGGCACGCGCTACCAGTGGGCGCCGGAGGTGGTGAAGCTCGACGACAACCGGCTCGCGCCGCGCGAGTCGCGTCGCTTCGATCTCGCCTTCGAGGTGCCGGCGAGCGGGCCGCTCACGCTTCGCCTCGAGGGAACCAATCACCGGATCAACCAGGAGAACTTCGACTGGATGAAGCTCGAGGGGCGCATGGTGCCGAGCCGCGTCTTCTTCACCGCGAGCCAGGAGCTCGAGGTCTCGGCGAACTAGCCGCGAGCGAGGATGTATCCGCGCCGACTCTGGTGCTCGACCTCGGGCGCATAGGGATCGCGCTCCAAGCGCTCCTCGATCACGAAGCCCGCGCTCGTGAGCTGCTTCTCCATCCACCCCGCGTCATAGAAGTGGAAGTCGAGCGAGACGCGGTGCTCCCACCATTCGTCGAGGTGAAGCGTCTGCTCGCCGAGATGAAAGGCCAGGAGCACAAAGCCGCCGGGCTCGAGCGCGGCGCGCCAGCGTGCGAAGACCTCCGCGAGCTCCGCGCGATCGAGATGGAGCACGGAGTAGAAGGCGACGATCCCGTCGCACGAGGCGTCATCGATGTCGAGCGAGCGCATGTCCCCGACGCGAAACTCGAGGTCGGGCTGCAAGCGCCTCGCCTCCGCGATCATGGCAGGGGAGAGATCGACCCCGATGACGCGCGCGCCGGCGTCGCGCAGATGGCGCGCGACGTGGCCCGGTCCGCATCCAAGATCCAAGACGCGACCGCCCGCTCGAACTTGCCGGGCGAAGCGAGTGAGCAGCTCTCGATCGAACGGCTTGCCTTCGAGCTCACCGGCGATCCGTCGTGCGTACTCCGCGGCGACCGCGTCGTAGCTCGCCGCGACCTCGTCCGGACTCGGCATCGCTTACCGGTGACTACGCCTTCTTCGGCGCGAGCCACTTCTCCCAGCCGACCAAAAGAAGCAGCAGCGTCAAGACCGCGAAGGGCAGCAGCGCGAGCAGGTCGGCCGAGGGCCCCGCATAGAAGGGATTGTTCGCCTCCGCCCAATGCGTGAGCGCGGCGTCGGTCTTCTCGAAGAGCCCGGCCATGAATGCGATGATGATGCCGGCGATCGCTCCGCCCGCGATGTAGCCCGACGCCATGAGCACGCCGGGGCTCCGATCGGCATCGGCGCTGAGCTGTTCCTCGGTCATCTCCGAGCTCCTTAGATCACGCCGCCGCCTGCGATCGACCAGCCAACGGATCGCGCCGCCGATCAGGATGGGCGACGAGGACGAGAGCGGCAGATAGACCCCGACCGCGAAGGCGAGAGAAGGGATGCCCGACATCTCGAGCACGATCGCGATCATCACGCCGAAGAGGACGAGCCCCCACGGCAGATGCCGATCGAGGATGCCCTTGATGATGTACGACATCAGCGTCGCCTTGGGCGCGTCGAACTTCCTGACCTCGGAGCCGTCGGGTCGCCGGTTGTAGGCGCCGTTGATGCCGGGATCGACCAGCCAGGCGGCGTTACCGGCCTCGTCGACGAGGTACTTGCCCGCGGGCGCGCCGACCTCGTCGGTCTTCTGCCAGACGCGGAAGCGGCGCGTATCGGCGCTCGCTTGCACGCCACGGATCGCTTCGGTCTCGCTCGAGAGTCTCGCCGGATCCGCGTGGAGCCCGCCCGGTGCCACCTGTTCGATCGGCACGTAGACCGTCGCCGCGTCATTCAGCTTGAGCAGGATCGGACCGAGCAGAAGCGCCGAGAAGAGCGAGCCGACCAGGATCGCCATCTGCTGATAGCGCGGGGTCGCACCGACCAAGTAGCCGGTCTTCAAGTCCTGCGAGGTGGTGCCGCCGTTCGACGCCGCGATGCAGACCACCCCGCCGACCGAGAGTGCCGTGACGTAGAAGCCGGCGCCGGTCCATCCGACCAAGAGGAAGATCAGGCAGGTCAGCAGCAGCGTGGCGACCGTCATGCCCGAGATCGGATTCGAGGACGAGCCGATCTCGCCGGTCAAACGCGAGGAGACGGTGACGAAGAGGAAGCCGACCACCACGATCAAGATCGCACCCAAGAGATTCATGTGCAGCGGGCGCGCCGCCATGATCGCCGCGGTCAGGAGGAGGATGCCGATGAAGACGACGTTCATCGGCATGTCGCGGTCGGTTCGAAGCACGTCTCCCGTGCCCACCTTCTTCGCGGTCACGTCGCGCAGACCTTCGCGGAGCCCGTGCCAGATGGTCGGAAGCGAGCGCGCGAGGCTGATGATGCCGCCCGCCGCCACCGCGCCCGCGCCGATGTAGAGGATGTAGGCGCCGCGGATCTCGTTCGGTCCCATCTCGGAGATGGGGATGGTGCCGGGCGCGAGCACGCCGGTGATCTGCTCGCCGAAGAACTTGATCAAGGGGATGAGCACGAGATAGGCGAGCACGCCGCCCGCGCACATGATCGACGCGATCTTGGGTCCGATGATGTAGCCGACTCCGAGCAACTCGGGCGAGATCTCCGCCGAGACGGAGCCGGCGGCGAAGGGCTTGCTGAAGATCTTCTCGGGCGCGTTCTTCCATGCTTTGAAGGCTTCCATCGCCGTCTTGTAGACCAGGCCGATGCCGAAGCCGGTGAAGATGGTGCGTGCGCTGAGCGCGCGACCGAGCCCCTTCGCGTCGGCCGCCTTCGCTTCGGGAGACGCGGCCGCGAGCGATTCGGCCGAAGCGCCCGCCTTGAGCACCTCCGCGCAGGCGGTCCCTTCCGGATACTTGAGGATGCCGTGCTGCTGGACGATCAGCGCGCGGCGAAGCGGCACCATCATCAAGATGCCGAGCAGACCTCCGAGCACCGCGACCAACGCCACGCGCGTCAGCTCGAGGTTGAAGCCCAAGATCATGATCGCCGGCATGGTGACGCCGATGCCGAAGGCGATCGACTCGCCGGCCGAGCCCGCGGTCTGGACGATGTTGTTCTCGAGGATGCTCGCGTCCTTCGTCCCGAACTTCGAGAGGAGGCGAAAGAGCGTGATCGAGATCACCGCCACCGGAATCGACGCGCTCACCGTCAGGCCGACCTTGAGCACGAGGTAGAGCGACGAGGCGCCGAAGACCGCGCCGAGCAGCGTGCCGAGAAGCACCGCGCGGAAGCTGAACTCGGGCAGGAAGGTCTCGGGTGCGATGTAGGGGTGGTGAACTGGGGGAGCTTCGCTGCTCGCGACCTGGTGGGCTGCGCTCATTCGACTTGCCCTCTCGAGTCTCCGACCGATGGGGGCGGGGCGATGGCGCTCCGCCGCGAATTCGCGCGCGATGCGCGGGGACGCGCGCGCGAAACGGACGGGCCGCATTGTAGTCGATCCCGAGGGGCGACTCGATAGTCTCGAGCCGCCCCTCCATCGATCACATCTTCGCGCCCATCGCGGGGCCGTTCGGCGGGATCGGCGCCGGCACCTCGTTCTCGACCGGCGGAAGCGTCCGCAGGTAGGAATACAGCGCGTGAAGATCGTCGTCGGTCATCTTGCCGTAGTTGAACCACGGCATCGGCGGGAGGATTTCACGTCCGGCTCCCATGTGCTTTCCGGTGCGAAGCGCCTGCTTGAACATCGGCTCTTCCATCACGAGGCCGGTGGCGGGATCGGGCGTGAGGTTCGCCGCGAAGCTGACGCCCCACGGGCCGGCGAAGGCGGTGCCGCTGGCATCACCCGCCCACATCCACGGGTGCGCGTCCAGAGCCGGCGCGGCCGTGATCGGGAAGGACGCGGGATGGCCGGAGAGGCGGCGCGAGAAGTCCTGCTCCGGACCGTGCTCGCCCATCTTCCACGGCGTGTGGCAATCGTTGCAGCCGCCGATCGTGGCCAGGTACTCGCCGCGCGCCACGATGGCGTCATGGGTGATCGGCTTGGCGTCGCTCTCGCTCGCGCAGCCGGAGAGGCCGCTCGCGGTCAGTGCAGCCGCGGTCGCGGCGGCGGCCAGGAAGAGGATCAGGACGCGGGCCGAGCCGCGTTCGACGTTGGATTCGACTCGCATGGTTCGTCTCCTTCTTTCGTGAGTTGTGGACTGCTGGATTCGGAGCGAACGGAGTCGGAAGGCTGGCGCCCGTCACAAAGAATTTTGAGCGATGTGAATTGCCGCGCTTAGTCGCCGGTGGCGACGAAGGCGGCCCAGTAGAAGGGGTGGGTCGATTCGCC
>CAZZAH010000056.1:5887-9539 GCA_964652115.1 uncultured bacterium
CTTAGTCGCCGGTGGCGACGAAGGCGGCCCAGTAGAAGGGGTGGGTCGATTCGCCCCGCGCGCGGCGCGAGAGGAGAAGCTCGCGCTCGGTGTCGCGCACGCGGCGCGCCATCCCGGGGCTTGCATCGTCGTAGAAGCGGCGCATCCACTCGCGCGTCGCGCGATCGTCGACCGTCCAGAGCGAGGAGACGAGGCTCCGCACGCCGGCGACCTTGAACGCGCGCCGGAGGCCGAGCACTCCCTCGCCCGCGATCACCATTCCCACGCCGGTTTCGCAGGCCGACAAGATGGCCGAGTCGATGCGAGAGAGGTCGAGCGCGCCGATCTCCGCCGCGGTCATGAGGCCATCGCTGCTCGCGGGGACGCCGCTCGTCATGCGTCGATTCACCCCCGCGAGCGCGATGCCGGAGCGGAGGAGCGGGTTTTCGATTCGACCCAGCGGCGCCTCGCAGTCGACGTAGAAGGCATGGGTCGCCAGGTGAATCGAGCGTGCCTCTCCTGCTTCCTCGATCAACGAGCGTTCGGTCGCGTCGCGGCCACGGGTCACGCGCACCACGCGTGCGTGCTCGCGGCAGGCGCGGGCGACGTCGTCGAGCTCGCCGCTCGCGCCGGGCAGCCGGTGAAATTGCAAGGACGCGCGTGCCTCGCAGTCGTCCTCGACGCCGCGCGCGAGATCGGTTGCCGAGGATCCACCCGCAGTCCTCGCCGCGACGCCGCGCGCTTCGGTCGCGCCATCGAAGTCGGGATCGCCGAGCGCGAGCAGTGGGCCTTCGTCCCTCTCGTCCACGATCGAGAGGAGATCGCGTTCGGAGGAGAGGTAGTGAAGGAGCGGCGCGTCCTCGATCACGTAGCGCGTCGGCGCGCCCGGCTCGGGATCGAGCGGCAAGGCGCCGAAGTTGATGAGGAGGAGCTCGCCGTCAGGCACGAGATAGACGTCGCCTCGCCGCGCGTCCGACCAGCGATCCCAGACGAGATGACGGAGCGCGAGGCCGGCCTGCATCGCGTCGAGCTCGGCCAAGGGTGTGTTGGGTGCGGCACGCATCTCGCCGCGCCACGCGCGAACGAGCGCGTCGATCGAATCGGCCGGCGCGATCGGCAGAAAGCGCGGGGTGGGATCGTCCGCGCTCAGGAGGTAGAGCGCATACCAAGGACCGAACGGCGCATCGTCGATCGGCTCGCGCTCGAAGCGAACGAAAGCGGCGAGGCTGCTTCCCGGAGGCAACGCGCGCCTGATCTCCGCGAAGCCCGGCGCCGTTCCGAGATCGGCCGGCACGCGCGCGGCGAGCTCGCGTTCGAGTCGATCCGCTTCCGCCGGATCCTCGGCCCTCGCCTCCTCGATCGCGGTGCGCAGCGAATCGAATGCTCCCGCGCCGATGCGCGCCTGCGCACGAAGCCGGCGAAGCAATTCATCCTCGACCAACGCGCGACCCCTCACGCAGGCGTCGGCCACATCCGCCTCTCGTCCAGAAAACGTGGCGGGCCGCGCGAGGAGAAGCGAGAGAGCGGCCGGCGTTCCACGAGGCCTCGACGCGGCGTAGGCCAGAGCTTCGCGCTCGCTGAGGTAGCGTGCGGTGGAACGAAGATGCTCGCGGCCCATCGCCTCCGCGTGAAGCGCTTCGTCCATCGCTTCTCGCGAGCGCGCGGGATCGTGTCCGAGGATGCGGGAGAGAACCAAGGTTCCTTGCGCCACCTCCGGCGCCTCACGCGAAGGGCTCTCCGCGAGCGCGGCGAGCGCGCGACGCGCCTCGGTCTCCGCCTCTTTCAGGCGACCGAGATCGCGGAGGGAGATCGCCACGTTGAGACGTGAGCCCTGAACGCGAAGGCTGCCCGAGCCCTCCGAGGCCTCCGCGATCCGGAGCGCGCGTTGCCTCAGCTCGAGCGCGACCTCGGGCCGGCCGAGCTTCTCCTCGCAGTCCGCCAGGCCGGCCAGCGCTCCGACCAGCTCGCGGTGCTCCGGTCCATTGACCGCCTCGAAGATGCGGAGCGCGCGCTCGTAGATCGCTTTGGCGTCGTCGTTTCGCCCCTCTTCCTTGAGGACATGGGCGAGGTGGGTGAGCGGGGCGTAGAGCCGGACGTGCTCAGGCCCGAGCCCCCCTTCCATCAGGGCGAGCCCGGCGCGGATCCGCTCTTCGGCCCTTTCGTAGTCTCCGCGGGCGCGCGCGACGTTGCCTTGATCGGTGAGGAGCTGACCGACGTTCGGGGACTTGACCCCCTCGGTCTGGCGGAGCAGCTCCGCCGCCGACTCGTACTGCCGTTCAGCCTCCTCGTAGTCGCCGATGGCGTTCGCGATGGTGCCGAGGCGCTGCCTGCATCCCGCCTGCGCGTAACGCGTGCTCGGACCCACTTGCTCGAAGATCTCGAGGGCACGCGCGCTGTGCTCACGTGCCGCGCGGGTTCGCCCCAACCGATACTCCGATTCCCCCAACGCGGAATAGGCCGCGGCGACCTCACGGCTCGAATCTCCGAGTACGCGGCGCCGTCCCTCGACCAGTCGCTCGAGCAGTGGAATCGCGGCGCGTGGATTCGAACCATCGCTCACCCGCTGCGCGACGTTGTTGAGCGCTTGCAGCGTTTCGAGGTGATCGGCGCCGAAGAGACGCGTGCGGATCTCGAGCGCCTTCCGGTAGGCGGCTTCCGCGTCGTCAAACTGATGAGACGCTTCGAGCGCGACGCCCATGCGATTCCAGTCACGCCCGCGCAAGGTGTCGTTCGCGGTCGCGCTCGCGAGAATGACGCCGTGCGCGGTTTCGATCACCTCTCGTCCTTCGGCGATCGCGCCCGCGTCGAGGAGCGCCGCGCCGAGGTTGCTCTGACTCCACGCACGGTCGAGCGGATCGTCATCAGCGCGGAGGTGCACGGCGAAGGCGTGCCGCGCGAGCTCGAGCGCTTCGGGCGCGCGCGTTCGTCCGAAGCAGCGCGTGGCTTCGACGCTCAAGTCCATCGCGAAGGCGACGCGCGCCGAATCGAGCGAGCTTGCGGCGTCGACGGCGGTCGCTTCGCGCATCACGACACGGGCGAGGGAGTCGGCATGCGCGCAATCCCGCCGCAGGATCAACGCGCGGATCTCCTCCGCGCGCGCGCGATCCGACGAGGGAACGCGCGCACCTCGGACGGGATCCCCCGCGCGCTCCGCCCCCCTCGATGCTTGTGCGGCGAGGAGAAACGCGGCGAGCAGGAGAGCCGACCTCAGGGTCACGGTCGCGGCAGTTCCTCCAATCGAGAGTTGGCCAGGCGACCGCTCGCGCCGCGCGCCTCGATCTGCCAGTAGATCGCGCCGGCGGCCTCCTCGCGAACGATGTTGGCGAGGACGTAGTGCGTTTCGATGCCCGCGTCGAGCCGCTTCTTGATCGAGAGGCTTCGGTCGAGGATTAGAACGTCGTAGCCCTGCGCACCTTCCCATGCCGACCACTCGAGCTCGACGCCGCCGCTCACCGCGCGCGCCGGTTCGACTCGAAGGTGACTCTCGCCGCCGGGATCCCCCGGGCCACGCGTGCGGTCCTCCGCCGGACGAAACATCACGAGGGCGAGGAGCAGCGCGGCGAAGGCGCCGGCGAGGCCGAGCCCCAGCGGCGAGCGCAGGCTGCTCAGGAATCGAGAGAGGCCCCCTTCGCGCGGACGCCGCGAAGGCAGCGGCGCGCGGCCGGGGACATCG
>CAZZAH010000056.1:9639-13975 GCA_964652115.1 uncultured bacterium
GCAGAGCTTGGTCACGCTTGACCTCCGGGCGCGCCGCGCCCCCTTCGTTCCATCGCCGCGCGGAGCTTTCGCCTCGCGTTTTGCAGAAGCCCGCGAGCGCCGGAGCGGCTGTCGAGCCCGAGCTCGCGCGTGATCTCCTCGACCGGCAGCTCATCGAAGCAGCGAAGCCAGACCGCGCGCTGCTCGAGCGGATCGAGCTCCTCGCTCACGAGCTGCGTCGCCTCCTCGTAGCCCATCAGCTGCTCGACCCAGGCATCGGGGGTTGGTCCTTCGTCGACCAGTCGCTCGAGTACGAGCTCGTCCTGGTCGAAGCGCGCCGCCTTCCGGCCGTCGCGGAAGCAGCGGTTCCGCGTGATGATGAAAGCCCAGGCCGAGAAGGGCGCGTCACCGCGATAGCCCTCGAGTGAATTCATGATCGAGAGGAGGACGTCCTGCGTCGCGTCCAAGGCGCGGTCGCGATCGCGGAGTCGGCGGTAGCACCACAGGTAGATCTTCTCCTGGTATCGCTCGATCAGATGGTGGAGGGCCGCGCGGCCCGCTTCGGTACGCGCTCCCTCGCGGACACGTGCGACGAGCGCCTCGTCGGACAGGTCCTCGAGCCTTTCCATCGTCATGGAGTCCAGGGGTCCTCCGCCGTCACAAGGAATTATCGCGAATACGCTTTCGTGGGACGCGAGAGAATCCCACAGCCGCCGCCGTGTGTCGAGACGGGGAGGCGCGCCGGCCCCCGCATACCCCAAACGAACGCGCGTCCCCTCGCATGGCGGGAGGACGCGCGGGAGAGGACCGGTCGATTCGAAATCAGCGCAAGAGGTAGAACCGACCGAACGAGCGCCGCGTCCCTTCGGTCGTCTGCTCTTCCGTGCGCGAGAAGTAGACACCCGAGGGGAGAGTGGCCCCACCCGCATCGCGGCCGTTCCACATCCACTCGAGCGCCTGGCCTGGACGCGCGTCGGAGAGATGCGAGATCACGCGCCTGCCCGCGAGGTCGTAGACGCTCCACGCGACCAAGGTGGCCGCGGGCGCCGCGAGCACCATCCGCACCGCGCCCGACGCGGGGTTGGGCGAGATCAGGATCTGTCCGAGCGCGATGCCCGGCGCGTCGCCGTTCGCGACATCCACCGCCGGCGGGAGGATCGTCCACCGGATCTTCTGCGTGTCGTTGTGCGAGGCGCTGTCGTTGACGCGGATGCGGAAGGCGTAGTCGCCGGTCGTGGTCGGCGTCCCGCTGATCACGCCGGTGGTCGGATTGAGCGAGGTGCCGGGCGGCGTCGCGTCGACCGCGGTCCAGCTGTAGGCCGGGGTGCCTCCCTTGGCGAGAAGCGGAATGCTCACGGGAATGCCGATGTTGCTCGCCGCGAGGTCGGTCGTGAGCAGGTTCAGGTGATAGCTGGTGGAGTTGGTGTTGCGGAGGATCCAGTTTTCGGGATCGACCGAGACCGACGTCGGGGTCGAGGGCAGATCGACGATCAGGTCCTCGTGATCGACGTCGTTCTGAAGCACGTAGTCGTGCACGCCGCTCGCCTGCACGCGGATCGGCACCGGCATGGTGAAGAAGCCGCCGGTGGTCTGCGTCTGATCGAGGTGCACGTAGAGCCGCACGCCTCCACTGCTTGAACCGGCACCGATCGATTCGGTGAGGGTCGAGAGGGTGTACTTCGGGCGATCGACACCATAGACCCACTCGTTGAAGAAGAGGTCGAGCTCGCGCCCGGTGCTCGCCTCGAGCGAGGCCTGGAACTGCGCGGTGGTGACGCTCCGACCCTGGTAGGTCGCGCGGTAGTCGAGCATCGCGGAGAAGAAGGCCGCATCGCCCAGCACGCCGCGGAGCATGTGGCAGACCCACGCGCCCTTGTTGTAGATCGTGTTGCCGTCGAAGGGATCGGGGTAGTTGTAGATCGGGCCGCTCGGATCGCTGACCGACTGCGAGTTGGTCATGTAGCTCCGGTAGGCGCTCGCGCCGCCCTGCGATTCCGCCCAGATCGCCTCGCAGTAGGAAGCCATGCCCTCGTTGAGCCAGGTGTCGGCCCAGGTCGCGCAGGTAACGTTGTCGCCCCACCACTGGTGCCCCAGCTCATGCACGTAGATCCAGTCGTAGCTGTGGAAGCCGTCGATGAGGAAGTAGCCGTACGAGGTGTTGGTCTGATGCTCCATCCCTCCGCCCCAACCGAAGACGCTGATGCCGTACTTCTCGCGCAGGAAGGGATAGGGCCCGAAGCGATTCGCGAAGGCATCGATCGCGGGGGCGGCGATGTTGAAGTCCTCGGTGCCGGCCGCCACCTGCTCGGGGAAGACGTAGTGCCAGAGCGGCATCGTTCCGCCGCCCGGGATCGAGTAGATCGAGTCGAGCCGCACGAAGTCGCCCGCCGCCACGCTCACGAGGTAAGGCGCGATCGGATACGACACGTGCCAGGAGAAGGCCTTCTTGGTCGGCGGAACCGCCACCGCGGAGACGAGGCTGCCGTTCGAGCTCGCGGTCATCCAGTTGGGCACCACGATGCGGATGTCCATGCTGTCGGCCTTGTCGTCGGGATGGTCCTTCGTCGGCCACCAATAGCGGCAGGCATCGGGCTCCGAGAGGTTCCAGATGAAGCTCTTGCCGTTGTGCGAGTCGAACGCGAGGCCGATGCCGTTCTGCTGCGGCTGGCCGTGATAGACGACGCGGAGGGTGGCGCTCTGGTTCATGCCGAGCGGGCTCGCGAGCGTGATCACGACCTGGTTGTTGCTCCGCGAGAAGGTCGCCGGCACGCCGTTCACCTTGACCGAGTCGACCGGCATCGAGGTCACGAGGTCGAGCGCGACCGAGGTCAGGCTCGGCACGCGGCTCGTGATGCGGTGGATCACCGTGCCGTAGATCCGCCGGTTAGACGTGTCGCTCACGTCGATGTCGAGCGAGCTGTAGCCGAGGTCGAAGTCGCCCTGGCCGATCGAGAGCGGCGCTTCGGTGCTCGGACGAAGCTCCTGCTTCGCGAGGACGCGCAGGCGCGCGGCGCGATCGGGGAAGCGGAATGGATCAGGTCCCGTTGCTTGGGCCGAGGTGTTCGATACGCTGAGCAGGATTATTCCGAGGCACCAGAATGGAGAAACCCGCGGGCGTCTGAGGCCCCGGGCTGCGGAGTCGAACCGATCTCTGAAGCGCATGAGGGGAAATCTCCTTCGAGTCGCGGCAAGCGAGGGTAGGACCTTTGCCGGGCATACTCGACGGTATCGCGCGCGGGGTGGTTCACTCCAGCGGCATTCCGCCCGTCTGCTTCGAATCGGAGCCGGCGGGGGTGCGTACGGCCCGCGCGGAGTCGATCGGCACAAGCTCACGGAGCGACGCCCAGACCTCCGGAGCGAGATGAACCTTCGTCTCCATCTTGACCAGCGCCGGCTCCCATCGCGCTCGCGTCATGGTCCGAAGGTCGGGCAGCGCGTGGCACGATTGACAGCGGCGGGTGAAGGTGTGCCACGCCGCGGCGGTCTCCGGGTTGTCGAGGTCGACCGGAACCGGCAGGTGCGCACAGCCCGCGGAAAGCAGCAGCAGCGCGAACGGGAGCGCCCGCATCAGAGGTCGATGCCGAGGATGATCCTCACCTGCGTCCGCTCGAATTCGACCAGGTTGAGGTTCCCTGAAGTGCTCGGCGAACCGGCAAGCTGCGGCAAGATCCCGATCGCCATCTGCACCCGACCCGACTGCAAGTTGAAGACTGGTCCAAGTGACAGACTCGAGGCCTCCTTCTCCTTGAAATTGGGATACTCCGCGATCCACCGCGACTCGAGTCCGATCGAGGCCTTCTCGCCGAGCTCACGGGCGACTCCGATCGTGAACGCGGGCTTCCACTCGTTGTGGAGCACGTCTCCCTCTTCGGTCAGCTCCGCGTCGTTGTGGCGAAGCTCGAACTCGCTGATCAGATTGAGGGCGGTGATCCACCGGCCGACGCGGCGCGCGAGCAGCAACTTGGGCTCGAGCTCCAGCTCCTCGCCGGTCTCGGTCGTTTCGAGGTAAAGTGCGGTGTCGAGCGCTCGCGTGCCCGGCTCGGTCAGCTGGTAGATGAACTCCAGCGACGGACCCTCGAAGCGCAGTCCCTCGCCCGGCTCCTGGGCGAAGTTGAGGTAGAAGGCGCCGGTCAAGTGATCGGTGACACCGTACTCGAACTCGGTGCGCAGGTCCCAGGCAGTGCGTACGTCAGGCTCCTGCTTGCCGCTCTTCGACGTGAGCCAGGTCTCGTACTCGAGCTTGCCTTCGGCCGCGAGGTAGGGTGTGTAGGTCTCGACGAAGTACTTACGATCCGCGTACGCTTGGGCTGCGATTAACTCCAGCGCCGCCGCCAAAGCCACGACTCCCATCGAGCGA
>CAZZAH010000057.1:0-13846 GCA_964652115.1 uncultured bacterium
TGGTCGAGCCCTCTGACCCAGCCCTTCCCGCCCGACACGATCGAGCCCAACGCGATCGGCGACCTTGCGGTTGAGCTCGACTTTCCGCCCGACACGACGGGTGGAAGCCCGGTGCTTGCACGCTCCTCGCGCCTGGGCAAGCTCGATCCGGTGGCCGAAGCTGCCGCCGTGCCGCCCGCGATCGTGACCTGGAGCGCGCCGGCCGACTCCGCGCCGGAACAGCAGCCTGGACCGGTGGCGAACTACTACCTGCGCTGGGCCGATGCGTCGATCGGCGACATCGACTGGGCGAACCCGGCAGGGGACACGACCTTCGTTTCCACCACCGACCCCGGCGTCGCGAGCGCGATCGTCGTGTCGGGCTTGAGCTGGGACACGCAGTACAGCTTCCTGCTGGTCTCGCGCGATGAAGCCGGCAATGAGTCGCCCTTCTCGAACGTCGCGAACGTGACGGTCCCGGCCGACACGACCGACGACGTCGATCCGCCCGATCCCGATCTGATCGCACCGGGCCGCGTGACGACCCTGCAGGCCTTTGTGCATGGTCCGCAGGCCATCCTGATCGGTTGGATCGCGACCGGGGACGATGGCGAGGAAGGGACGGCCGCTCGGCACCAGCTTCGCTACAGCTTCTCGCCGATCGACGAGACCAACTGGGCGCTCGCGGACACGATCCCCGGCACGACGCATCCGCAGCCGGCGGGGGCGACCGAGCAGCTGATCTGGCCGGGGCTCCAACCCAATACGACCTACTACCTCGCGCTCCGGTCGTGGGACGAGGCGGGCAACCGGTCGCCGATGTCGAACCTTTTCAGCGTGTACGTGCCCGAGCAGGAAGACACCTCTCCTCCGGCCGTGCCGACCGGTGTCCAGGGACTCTGGGCGGATGAGCGGATTCAGATCGGCTGGTTGCCGAGCCCGGACGCGGACGTGGTGGGCTACCAGGTCTATCGCAAGCGTGACGACGAGCAGAATCCCACGCTGCTTGCGGACCAGCTCGTCGCGACCCACTACGAGGACATGAGCACGATCGAGGGGCACGCGTACCGCTACAGCGTGTCGGCACGCGATGCCGCCGGAAACCTCTCGGCGCGCTCGGTCGAGGTCGAGGTCGCGGTGCCGGTCGTTCCGATCGGAAGCCCCGGCGCGCCGCACGTGAACCTCGACATCGCCGCCTTCGAGCCGATCGATTGGAAGAATGATCGCCTGGTGCTGCGCTGGCGGAGCGACGGGGAAGACGACCTGGTCGGATTCCGCGTCTATCGCCAACGCGATGATCAGAACGAGCGCACGCTCCTCACGCATTCGCCGCTTCTCGGTGACGGCGCCCACGAGTTCGAGGAGAGCCCTGTTCCCGAGCCCGGGCACTATCAGTACTGGATCGAGGCCTTTAGCTTCACCGGCGGAACGCTCCTCTTCGATCCTCTCGAGGTCGAGATCTCGGAGTGGTCTGAGCGCTTCTACGGCGCGTTCCCCAATCCGACGTCGGGGCCGGTGCAGGTGGTCTTCAGCCTCTCGAACGCGGAGCAAGCCTCGCTTCGGCTGTATGATGCGACCGGACGCCAAGTCGGAGCGGAGCTGAGCTATCAGGCCAGCGCCGGCCGCAACGAATGGAGGATCGACCTGACTGAGGGATCGGGGGTTCGGGTCGGCGGCGTCTACTACGGAAGGCTCGTCGCCGGACCGCTACGCGAGACCCTACGGTTCCTGATCGTTCGCCCCGGTCGCTAGGAAGGAGCTCGATGCGGCTCGCGATGGTCAACACGCGGATGCCAGGGATCAACAGCTTCCTCATCCGCGATCTTCGGACGTTGCTCAACGACGGCGTGGTCTTGGACGTCTATCTCTTCGAGACCGCGAGCCTGGATCCGAGCTTTCGCGCGGAGGTGGAGTCGGCGGGTGGACGCGTGGTGCGCGTTCCCTTCCCCGGCGGTGCGAGCGAGCTTGGAGCTGCGCTGCTCGAGGCCTTCGCTCATCCGATTCGATTCTGGGGAAGCGTCGGCCTCGGCGTCTCCGCCCTGCTGCAATCGCCCGCCGAGGGAATTCGTGCCCTCGGGGTGTTGCCGACCTCGCTTCGCCTCGGCCGTGAGATGAAGGAGGCGGGCGTCGATCAGGTCCACGGTCTCTGGGCCGGGGTGCCGGCGGTGGTCGCGCTCTGGATCCATCGACATCTCGGTCTTTCGATGAGCCTCTCCGGGCACGCTTGGGATCTCACCGATCGCACGCGTCTTCTGCCCGAGAAGGTAAAGGCCGCCTCGGGGATGGTGGTCTGCTCCGATTTCGCGCATGGGGTCGTGCGCGCGGTGGTCGGCGACGCGCTCGCGCGGAAGGTTCGCGTGGTGCATCACGGCCTGACGCTCGCGGAGTGGCCCTTTCAGCCCGAGCGCAGGCGCGGTGATCCTCCGCTCGTGCTCGCGGTCGGAAGGCTCACCGCGAAAAAGGGCTTTCCCTATCTGATCGAGGCCTGCGGGCTGCTCCGCGATCGAGGTCGCGCCTTTCGCTGCGAGATCGTCGGCCCGGACGGCGGCCTCAAGGAAACGCTGGAGCGCCGGGTGCGCGAGCTTGGACTCGAGGCGCAGGTGCGCTTGACCGGCGAGCTCAAGCCGGCGGAGGTGAAGGCGCGGATGGCCGCGGCGGATCTCCTGGCGATGCCGTCGATCCAGCCCGACCGAGGGAGCTCCGACGGAATCCCCAACGTCGTGCTGGAGGCGATGGCGCTCGGCACCCCGGTGGTGTCGACCGATGCCGGGGGAATCGCCGAGGTGATCTCTCCCGGGCACACAGGATGGCTCGTCGCGCAGCGGGATCCGGTCGGACTGGCCGATGCCATGGAAGACGCTCTCAATGATCCGTCGAAGGCGCGGGGTCAAGTCGACGGCGCGCGCCGCGTGATCGAGGGGCAATTCAACTCGGATGCCCTAGGGCGGACGTTTCTCGAGGCGATCGGTGCCGCCGCCTCGGCGAAACATGGGAATGAGAAGGGGAGGGATAAAGACCTTGTCGTCGCTCAATCGACTTCTTGATCGGGGACGGCTGCTCCTCGGGACCTTGATCCTGGCCCTCCTCGCCCTCGCGGGGGATGTGCAGGCGCAGTCGGTGAACCTCTCGAATCTGCCGCCGCACCCGCGCTTCTTTCTCACGCCGGAGCGTGTCGTGAGCTACCGGCAGGAGATCGTGCAAGGCCAGCGGAAGTACGACATGTTCCGTGAGATCAAGCGCCGCGCGGACGGCGCGCTCACCCTCTCCTCCAGCACCAACATCGACAAGATCATGTGCCTGGTGCTGGTCGGGATCGTGAACAACGACATGACGTACGTGAACAAGGGGAAGCAGTTCTATCTCCAGAACGTGACCAACGGCTACTGGCCGGCGGAGGAGATCTACTGGAATCTCTGCTACGACTGGCTCTATCCCTACCTGACCTCGACCGAGCGGACGCAGGTCCGAAACCTCGCGCTCTCGCTGCTCGAGACCGGCCATCAGCGGACCGTCTACTACAACCTCGAATGCAACGAGGCGACCTGGATCGGCTTCGCGGGGATGACCTACTTCGGCGAGGGGAGCTCGCAGCAGAACACCCTTTGCCAGGGGCTGGTCGACGAGTGGGACGGCCGCATGCGCGGAGTCCGCGAGTTCCGCCAGCCGGGCGGAAGCGCGGCGTCGCGCGGCGGAATCCTGCCGACGCGGCAGTACTATTTCCCCGACGGCGGTTACTACAAGGGCAACCACTATGGTCATAAAGACATCGAAACGATGACCATATACCTCGCGCTCTTCCAGGAGCTCGGCCTCGGAAACTACTGGAGCCTCGCCGGCTCGTACCTCGACAACTGGGCCGAGTACATCTGCTGGACCAAGCGACCCGACAATCTCGCGCAGCGAATGATGACGGGCCAGCTCTTCACTATCGACATGCGCGGCTACGTCGGGCTTGCCTTGCTCGCGAAGTATCGGGGCAACGGCCTCGCCTCGTGGTTGGTCGAACAGAACGGCTGGAGCTACGGCCAGTCGGGCGGCGATGGTTGGCACACGGTGAGCGTGCTCTGGGACGCTTCGGTGCCGAAGCAGGCGCCGGCTCAGACGCTTCCGCTCTACAAGTTCTACGGCGGCCCGGGCGAGGGGGTCACGACCGGAAAGAGCTGGGCGGAGAAGGTCTTCATTCGCTCCGGCTGGAATCTGAACGGCAACAACGATGACGTCTACTTCTCGATGCACGCGGGCGACTTCTTCGGCGACTATCACAACGGATACCAGACCGGCTTCGAGATCTACTATCGAGGCGCGCTCGGCATCCGCGCGGGCCAGTACACCGACTATGACAACTCGAAGCAGTACTACATCCGCGCGGTCTCGAACAACGTGGTGGCGATCCTCGACAACACGCAGACCGGCGCCTGGGGCGACCGTTGGGGACAGGATTGGCTTTACCAAAATCCGGGCCGGCCGCAGCACCTCTACGACGTCGCCGACAACTCGGTCTTCGACGTCTCGGACTTCCTCGCCTTTGAGCCGGGAGAGGCCGAGAACGGGCCGTACTACTACATGAAGTGCAAGATCAATCCGACGAAGGCGTACTACTACTCGAACGCGACGCGCCGCGTGGCCAGGCAGCAGCGCGAGGCGGTGATGTACGGCCACTACTTCATCATCCGCGACAAGGTGGTGCTGTCCGGCGGCAACAACAGCGTGCGTTGGCTCTTCCATACCATTCACGAACCCGGCATCGAGGAAGGCACGCTCCAATCGACGACCGTGCCCGACCACATCACGACGTATTCCCGCGGACGGTACTCGGCCACGCGGACCGATCTGGTGCAGGGAGTGCAGTACGGCGGCAAGGTGACCGTGCAGGCTCTGCTTCCGGTCGCGTCCACCATGCGCAAGGTCGGCGGCGCGGGCTACGAGATCTGGGTCGACGACGGCAACGGGAACGGCGTCAACTACCCGAGCCCCGACTACATGTACGAGGACCAGAACGAGGTCGGCCGCTGGCGAGTGGAGACGATCGCGCCGACCGGACTCGAAACCGATTTCGTGCACACGATCTGGGTCGGCAAGCCGAACGAGACGATGGCCGCGTCGACCGCGATCGATGAGCCGAACTCGGTCGGCGCCTCGATCACCGGCGTCGGCGCCTTCGTCTTCAGTCGAAGCGGCGATGCCCAGCCTTCGATCGAGTACAACCTGTCGGGCGAGCAGCTCACGCCGGTGCCGAACGTGATCGAGGGGCTGCTGCCCAACACCGCCTATGCTGTGCGGGTGAACGGCCAGCTTCCCTTCGTGCTTCAGTCGAGCGACGCGGGCGGCGTGAAGTACAGCCTCGCCGGCCCGGCGCACGTGCGGCTCGATCCCGCTCCGGTGGCGAGCCGCTAGTCCAAGACTCCTTCGCGCGTTCTCGGCGAGCGGCGGGATGCTATCCTGCCGCTCGCGCCGAGAGACCCGGCTTGAGCGCGGGGAGGTTGCGGTGAAGGGGTTTCTTGCCAGATTGGGCCTGCTGGTCGCGGCGCTGGTTCTACTCGGCGTCGGAGTTCTTGCCCTCCTCATTCGCGTCCCCACGCCAGAGCGCCCCTTGCTTCCCTTCCCGCCCGATCGGGACTGCGCGATCGCGATCACCGACGACACCGACTTCTTCCAGTTCGCGACCACGCTGCCGGTATATGAGGTGCTCGACAGCCTCGGGGTTCGCCTCACGAAGACCGTGTGGGTCTTCGATCACGAGGGAAACGATCCGGCCAAGGTGGGCCTTTCGCTCCGGGATCCCGACTATCGCCGCTGGGTGCTCCGCGAACGCGATCTTGGCCACGAGATCACGATGCACAGCGCGAGCAGCGGCGACGATCGACGCGAGCTCACCCTCGCCGCCTTCGACACCATCCGCGCGCTCACCGGCGCGTATCCGCGGCTCGAGATCTTTCACAGCGGCAACAAGGAGGCGCTCTACTGGGGCGGGAAGCGAATCCCGAGTCGACTCCTCCGCGGGCTCTACGACCTCAAGATGCGGCAGAGCTTCGCCGGCGATGACCCGAAGAGCCCCGAGTACTGGCTCGATGTCTCGCGCGATCGCGTGCGCTACCTCCGCACCTTCACCTTCAACGACCTCGACACCTGGGCGGCGAATCCGAGCATGCCGTACCTCGACCCGGCGACCCCGGGCGCGCCGCTCTGGTTCGCGTCGGGGAACGCGCGTTGGGGTGAGAAATTCGCGCAGCTCTTTCGACCGGCGAACGTCGAGGGCTTGAAGCGCGGCCACGGGGTCGCGGTCGTCTATACGCACTTCGGCCTCTGGTTCACGAAGAAGGGCGGAAGCGGCAAGCCCGCGCTACGCGACGACGTGAAGGAGGCGTTTCTCCGCGTCGGGAGCGATCGCGCGGTCGAGTGGGTGCCGGCGGGCGAGCTCCTCGATCGCATGCGCGTGATGCAGTGGGTGGAGCAGGCCTGTCGCGCGGGCGAGGCGCGCGTGAGTCTTCCGGAAAGCGCGATGGTGCTCCTGACCTCGATCTCCGTTCAGCCGGCCGCGATCCCAAAGGCGTGGAAGGTCGCGCCCGCGGCGCGCGAAGGAGGCCGTGTCGATCTCGCGCGTTGGCTCGCGATGGCCGGGATGCGCGCGGAGCCGGGAGCTCGCGGATTTCTCGATGATCCCGTGACCATCCCGCTGATCGAACGGTGGCGGCTGACCGCGAAGTGGCTCGTCACGCAGGTCGTCTCGCCGACCTAAGCCGGAGTTCGCCCCGCGCCTCGCTCACTTGCTTCCACGTAGTGACGCTCGACTCGCTCCGCGATCACGTCGATCGAGTAGCGGCCCGCCACGACCTCTCGTCCCTTCGCGCCGATCCGCCGCGCATCTTGGGGCGCCGCGAGCGCGGAGCGGAGCGCGCGCGTCAATCCCTCGCGATCATTCGGCTCGAAGAGGAATCCGTTCTCGCCGGTCGAGACGAGCGAGGGGATCGCGCCGACCGCCGGTACGACCGGGCAGACGCCTGCCGCCATCGCTTCGAGCAGCGAGAGCGGCATCCCCTCCGCGCTCGAGGAGAGAACGAAGGCGGTCGAGAGCGCGAGCAGCTCCGGCACGTCGGAGCGAAGGCCCAGGAGGAAGACGCGTCCGCGAAGATCGGGCCGTGCGATCCGCTCCTCGATCTCCGGGCGAAGAGGACCGTCTCCCGCCAGGAGCAACGCAGCGCCGGTTTCCGCGGCGACCGGCGCGAAGGCATCGAGCACGAGCTGGTGGTTCTTGACCGGGATAAAGCTCGCGACCTGGAGTGCGCGCGGCCGGCCTTGCGCCTCGACCGGGAGCATCGACTCGTCCGCCGTCGCTCGCGCGTACCGCTCGAGATCGATTCCGACCGGCAGCGCGTGAATCTTCTCCGGTGCGATCACGTGCGAGCGGCGAAGGACCTCCACGATCTCGTTCGACACGGCGAAGACGATCGCCGTCCGCCGGTTCAGCAAGCGGTCCAGGAGAAAGCGCCGCGCCGGCCGCGAGCCGATCTTGCCGCTGTGCTCATGGCAGACGATCAAGACGCGCGGATGAAGCGAGCCGAGCAGGCGCGCCCAGGTGTTCGCGGGGAAGTTGTGCCCATGGATCACGTCGGGGCGGAACGCATTCACGTGCTTCTGCAGGAAGCCGAAGAGGCGGACATCGAGCCGCGAGCTCCGGCGAAACGCGGCGTGACTGACGCTCGAGTCGGCCCGCTCGAAGAGGGGACCATTGTCCCGATGCGCGAGAATCCGTACCTCGTGTCCGCGGCGCGCCAAGGCGGCCGAGAGGCTCAGGGCAAACGACTCGGCGCCTCCGACCTTGGTCTGCGTTACGAGCTGGAGGATCCTCACGCGCGAGCCCGCCGTCCCGCGACCCGCGCGAGCATGGCGCGGAAGCGCGTCGGACCGACCGCCACGAGGAGAGAACCGGCGAGCGTAACCACACTCCCGATCCCGCCCGCGATCACCACGCTCCAGATGCTGCCGCCATACAGACCGCGCGTGGCATAGAGCGCGATCAATCCCGGCGCGCCGCCCAAGAGCGCGAGCGGCAGCGGGGCGAGGTACTCGCGCGACGACGGGAAGCTCGGATCGCGCGTCCCCATCAACGGGCGAAGGAGAAGGTTCTTCGCCAGGAGCGCGATCGTGTTGCCGAGCGCGAAACCCAAGAGCCCCAGGCCGAGCGGCAACGCGAGCACGAGGCTGATCGCGACGTTTCCCACCGACACGATGATGTCGCCGGTGGCGATCCAGCCGATGCGGCCGCGCGCGGTCAACGCCATCCAGACCGGCGCGAGCGCGATCTCGAGCGTGAGCGGCGCCAGCATCGCGAGCATGTAGGCATAGGACCCGCGATAGGCGTCGCCCACCCATCGCGCGAGGAAGAGATCGCCGACCACGCAGGGAACGAGGCAGCAAGGCACAGCGATCGCGGTGGTGAAGCGCACGATGTCGAGCAGCGCTTGCCGGCTTCGCGCGGTTTCCCCCTGTGCCTCGAGCTGCGTGAAGAGCGGCTGCAGCGACGCGATGGTCGAGAGGAGAAACCCGCGGATCATCGGCGACCACCGAGTGCCGAGCGTGTAGTGGGTGACCGCGGTCGCTCCGTAAATCCGCCCGATCAAGAGCGTATCGGCCGTGGTGTAGAGCAGCGCCGCGACGTGCGCCACCAGAGCGAGACCGCCGTAGTGGAAGAGCTCGTGTCGTACCGGAGCGCTGCCGAACTGCGGCCGCGGGATCACCGGCCCCACGACGCGAGATCTCTCCGCCATCACCACCACGATGATCGCCGGGATCGCCTCGACCGCGACCAGCGTGAGGCCGTAGAGCGGCAAGTTCGGCGTCCAGAGCTTGAACGCGAGGACGGTGATTCCGAGGCGAAGCCAGGACGCCGCGCCGCGCAGATAGGTGAGCCCCTCGATGCGGCCGGTGGCGTAGATCGGGATCTCGAACAGCCCGCCCGCGTCGGCCACCACCGTCGCCAGGATGATGAGGATGATGCCGGTCGAGGCTTCGGAGATGAGCGAAGGATCGAGCCGCAAGAACCCGCAGATCGGCCGAGCGAGCGCCACGCCGAGGAGGAGGATGCCGGTCCGCAACAGCCCCGACCACCAGAAGCCGGCCGCGTAGTAGAGCCGCGCGTCCTCCTGCCGGTCGCTGTGATGGAAGAGCGTGACGTAACGCCGAAGCGCGGCCGAAAGCCCTCCGCGCAGGAGCGACATGTACTCGTAGATCGACGACGCCACCTGCACCACGCCGTAGAGCGTCTCGCCCAACGCGTGAAGCACGATCGGCGTGAGCATGATCCCGACGATGAGGGTCGAGACGCGAGCCAAGACCGCCGACGCCGCGTTCTTGAACGCGATGACGGCGAGTCCTCCGCCTCGCTTGCGCGTGCCCGGTGGAGTCGGAGCGGGCCCGGCCTCGCTCATGCGGTGGCCATCAACGCGCGAGTCGATCGACGAGGACGGCGGCGATGCGTTCGCCGGCGTGACCGTCCCACTTCGCCGGGAGCGCATCGCGGGGCTTGAGCCGTCCGGCGAGCAGTTCATCGAGCAGCGAAAGATGCGCTTCGACCTCGTCGCTCACGATGAGGTTCGTTCCCTCGGTCACCGTCACCGGCCGCTCGGTGTTCGGCCGAAGCGTGAAGCAGGGGACGCGCAGCGCCGTCGTCTCCTCTTGCACGCCACCGGAGTCGGTGAGCACCGCGCGGGCCTGCGCCATCAGAGCGAGGAACTCCGGATAACCGAGCGGCGGAAGGAGGCGGAGGCCCGGCTGCGCGAGCAGGCCTTCCCACTTGCCCATCGCCTCGAGCGACGCCTTGGTGCGCGGGTGCACCGGAAAGAGCACCGGCAACCGCGCCGCGGCCGACGTGAGATATCCGAGCACGCGCGCGAGACCGTCGGGAGTATCGACGTTCGACGGACGATGCAGCGTCGCGAGGAGGTACTTGCCCGGCTCGGCGGCATGCACGCGCGGCGCGTCCGAGGCCCGCGCCTGGCCCTCGAAGCGGCGAAGCGTGTCGATCATCGTGTTGCCGACGAAGTGGATCTTGTCCTTCGCGATCCCCTCACTGATCAGGTTCTCGTCCGCGTCGGGCGAGGTGGTGAAGAGGAGATCGGAGAGGACATCGGTGACGAGCCGGTTTACCTCTTCGGGCATGGTGCGGTCGCGGCTCCGAAGGCCGGACTCGATGTGCCCGACCGGAATGAGGAGCTTGGCACCTACCAACGTGCACGCGAGGGTCGAGTTCACGTCGCCCGCCACCAGGATGAAGTCGGGCCGATGCTCGAGCACGATCTTCTCGAAGCGTTCGAGGATGCGCGCCGTCTGGACCGCGTGGGACGCCGAGCCGACCTCGAGGTGGAAATCAGGCCGCCCCATGCCGAGGTCGCGGAAGAAGTCGTCCGACATCTCGGGCGCGTAGTGCTGACCCGTGTGGACGAGCGACAGGCGAAACCGATCGGTCGCCGAGAGCGCCTGCATCACCGGCGCGACCTTCATGAAGTTCGGTCGCGCGCCGACCACGGCGAAAATGTGCTTCGGATCCATCCGCTCTTTCCCCCTCGAGGCGCGCGCTTTAGGCGGTGCCGTTCCTCGGCTCGCGCCTGCCCACCAGATCCTCGAGCAGCCCCTGGAGCTTGGCCGTGGATCGACGCCGATCATAGGTCTCGACCACCGCGAGGTTGGGCTTCGGCAACTCCTGTCCGTTCGCCCAGCGGGTGTACGCGTCGCGGAGAGCCGCGCGCAGTCCGGCCGCGTCGTCCGGCCGAATCACCCAGCCCCCCTTCGCCTCGCGAATCAAATCCGCCTGCACCCCTTCCGGGCTCAGCGAGAGCACTGGTCGTCCGGTCGCGAGGTACTCGTAGAGCTTGCCCGGCGTGTGCATCACCGGCCCATCGTAGCTGATGTCGACCAGGAGATTGACCGTCGAGCCGAGGATCGCCGCGAGCGCCGTCTCGTGCGGCACGTCTCCCGGCGCGTCGAGGCCGGCGAGCAACTTCGGATCGGGGCACTGGGCGCGGATCCGCTCCGGCGCGACGCCATAGATCTGGAGCTTCACCTTCTCGAGGTCGATCTCGCCCGCTTGGCCGAGGTCGCTGAGCGAGCGAAAGACCGGCTCGAGCGAACGACCCGCGTAAAGCGATCCGGTCCAGGTGAGGGTGAATCGATCCGAACGTCGCGGCTCGATCCCGGTGAAGTCCTCCGAGTCGTAGCCGTTGGGAATCCAGTGCGCCCGCTGCGACAAGCCGGGGAGCTCGAGTTGCTGCTCGAGGAGAGCCGGCAATCCCGCGTGCGCCGACACGATCATCGACGCCTTGCTCGCGATGCGGCGTTCGTTGCTCCTCGCGACGGAACGCGCGCGGAGGCCCGGCGCATAGGGCCATCCCGGAGGGCCCGTCGTCCAAGGATCGCGATAGTCGAGCACCAGCGGCACGCCGAGCCTTCGCGAAAGCCCCTCGCCGACGAAGAAGTCGGACCAAGGTCCGCCGGTCGCCAGCACCACGTCGACATCCTTGAGCTCCGGACGCGACGACGCCTCGACCGCGGAGGCGATCCAACCCTCGTGCTCATCGGGCACGAGCCAGTGGAAGAGGGCGAGGCGGGTAAGGACGAGCGCCCGATTCTTCAGCCCTCGCCGAGATCTCGTCTTGGGCAGGCGACGGAGGCGCTGCATGGCGCCACGCTCCTCGACCTGGACCAGCTTCACGTCGCGCGGAAAATCGCTCGGGAGCACTCCGTCGACCGGACCGACGGTCAGCACCGTGACCGTGATGCCCGCTCGGCTTAGGTACTTCGCGAACTTGTAGGGTCGATGGACGCCGCCGCCGGTCTGCGGTGGAAAGCGGTAAGCGACCAAAAGGACGTGCAAGCGGTTTCCTCCCACCCTGAAATCGGCGTCGGCGAGACCTTCCTGAAGCGGGGAGGGGAAGTCAAGCTTGCAGCTTAGGCGGGCGTCCCGCGCCGGCGCAGCAGGTCGATCGCCTTGGCTTTCCAAGGCACCAAGACGCGCTTGCCTTCTCCGACGAACCAGACGAACTCGCCGCCGAGCTTCTTCTTGAACCGCCAGACGCTGTAGTTCGGGTGCTCGGGGATCGGCTCAGGTCCGGGTGACCCGCCGAGGTCGTAGAAGGCGTGCGCGCCGTCGAGCGCGCGGCACATCGCCTCGTAGTGGAGGAGCTCGCCGGTCGGGGGCGCTCCGCCCGAATCGTCTCGCGGCGCGATCGCGCCCCACTCGTAGAGCGGCGCGCCGACCGTACTGACGAGGATCATGTTGATGCGCTTCCCTTCGTGGCGCGAGCAGTAGAGGCGAGCCGCGCCGGCCGCGATCGCCGAGCCGAGCACCTCGCGGTCGAAGCCGTCGGGCCAGGTGCCGAGCCCCTTTCGCTCGCTCATCTCTCGATGGAAGTCGCGGAAGGTCTCCACCCCGTCGGCGCCTTGCTCCTCGACCACCTCGACGCCGTCGCGAAGCGCGTGCCGGATGTTCTGCCGCGCCTGGCGGCCGAGGCTCGCGAGAAGGCTCTCGCGCGTCTTGCCCTCGAGCGAGATGAAGTAGGTGCCCGACGGCTCGAGCGGTAGATAGCCCGACTCCACGAGGAGGGCGCGCTCCCTTTCTCCGTTCGCCGTCGGCGCCTCGCCGATGGAGTAAGGGCGCCGCCATTCGAGCTGGATCCACGCCGCGCCGCGCTCCCTGCCGTGGGCGTCGAGCGCACGCAGGAACGTGTCGACCGACTCGAGATCGAGGCTTGGATCGATGGCGAGGCCTCCCGAGACCTGCAGGCGAGCGCCGCCCACCATCGGCAGCTTCTTCTCGCCGATCAAGGCACCGGCCACGATCGGCTCGCCCGGCAACGTGCGATTGCGGAGCACCAACACGCTCGGCTCCCAGCCGTAGAGCTGCAGCCCCGCCGCGTAGTGCGAGGTCTGGCGGAGCCTCCCCTCGGGCACCGTGCGCAGAAACGCGTCCCACTCAGGCCAGCGCGGCCGCGGGAGCGCCTCGGTCACGAGGTGCTCAGGCGAGGCCGTCGACAAGGCTCTGGTAGAAGCGTTCATATCGAAAGACCATCGTCTCCAGGCTGTACTCGCGTTGCGCGCGCAGGCGGGCTCGTGCGCCGAGGGCCCGCGCCTCTTCCGGATGTTCGATCAGGTGCGTGATGGCCGAGGCGATCGCGTCTGCGTCCGGCTCGACGAGCATCCCCGCCTCGCCGTCGCCGAGCGTCTCCGGATTGCCGCCGGCTCGCGTCGCCACGATCGGAAGGCCGGCCGCCATCGCTTCGATCAGCGCGTTCGACATCCCCTCCGATCGGCTCGGCAGGACGAAGAGGTCGATGCCGCCGTGGAATTCCGGGATGTCGTGGATCTCTCCGACGAACTCGACCTGCGCGTCGTTCTTGTGCGCGTCGTAGAGCTGCTTGCCCCAGGCCTCGCGCGTGAGCGACTCGTCCTCGAAGATCGGACCGGCGATGCGGAGCAACCTGTCAGGCCGGCGGATCTTGCTGAAGGCATCGAGCAGGAGGTCGCTCCCCTTGACGTGACGCAGCCGCCCGACCGTTCCGATGACGCGGAGCGGACGCTCGACCCGCGGCACCGCGAGGTAGGGGCTGAGCTCTAGCCCGTTCGGGATGACGAGGCCTTGCTCGCCCGACAGGTGCTCCGTGCGTCGGGCGTGGTCGCGCGCCGCCTCCGACACGCAGAGCACACGCCGCGCGACATAATTCATCATCGAGTAGAGGCGCTGCCGCCGCCGATTCGGCTCGTTCCCGCGACGGGTCGTCAGCAGTCGGGTGCGCGACGTGGGCGCGATGGCCAGCGTGCCGAGCAGATCACAGGTGAAGCCGTAGGTCTGGAGGATGTCGGGCTGCGTCTCGGCCAG
>CAZZAH010000058.1:0-2224 GCA_964652115.1 uncultured bacterium
CCCATACCGGAAAGCGCCAGGCGCACCGGATGCACGATCTCGCCGAGCTTGATCGCCTCGCGCTCCGCGAATCCTTTGAACGCCGCCTCGATCGGATCGTGCGAGAAGTCGGCGATCGCCTCGAGCGCGGGCATCAAGCGCCGCAGGAGATCCGCGCTCGTCTTGGTCCAGCGCTTCGCCACCGTCTCCTCGTCGTAGCCCGTCGGATCCTCGAAGAAGTAGGTCGTCTCCGTCGCGTACTCGCGCACGAAGGACACGCGCTCCTGCATCAGCTGAACCACGCGAAGGAGGTACGCGTCGGGAAAGCTGGTCCAGCCCTTCTCCGCGAAGTAGGGCTTTGCTTCGGAGAGCAGCGCTTCCGGTGAGCGCAGGCGAATGTAGCTCTCGTTGAACCAGCGGAGCTTGTCGACGTTGAAGATCGCCCCCGCCTTGCCGACCCGCTCGATCGAGAACTCCTGCACCAGATCGGGTAGCGAGAAGATCTCGCGCTCGGTGCCGGGATTCCAGCCGAGGAAGGCGACGAAGTTGATCAGCGCGTCGGGGTAATAGCCGCCTTTGCGGTAGTCCTCGACCGCGACGTCGCCCTGTCGCTTCGAGAGCTTCGAGCGATCGGCGTTCAAGAGTAGAGGCAAGTGCGCGAAGCGCGGCGGCTCGTATCCGAACATGCGGTAGAGGAGCAGGTGCTTGGGCGTGCTCGGCAGCCACTCCTCGCCGCGGATCACGTGCGTGATGTCCATGGCGTGATCGTCGACTACGTTGGCGAGGTGATAGGTCGGGAAGCCGTCCGACTTGAGCAGCACCTGATCGTCGATGATCTCGGAGTCGAAGCGCACCTCGCCGCGCACGAGATCATCGATCAGGATCGTCTCGTGGCTCGGCACGCGCATGCGCACGACCATCGGAGTTCCGGCCGCGCGCTGGGCCGCGATCTCCTCCGCGCTCAAGGCGAGGCAGCGGCGGTCGTACTTCACCGCGCCCTTGGCCTTCTCCTGCGCCTTCCGCATCTCGTCGAGTCGCTCGGAGCTGCAAAAGCACGGGTACGCGTGGCCCGCCGCGATCAGCTTCTCGACCTCCGCGCGATAAAGCGGGAGCCGCTGCGATTGGTAGTAAGGCCCATGGGGACCGCCCACCTCCGGCCCCTCGTCATAGCTGAGGCCGGCCCAGCGCAGCGCCTCGAGCAACCCTTCGACCGCACCCTCCACGTAGCGCGACTGGTCGGTGTCCTCGATTCGCAGCACGAAAACGCCGCCGTGGCGCCGGGCGAAGAGGTAGTTGTAAAGTGCCGTCCGAAGACTCCCGACGTGCACAAATCCGGTCGGGCTGGGCGCGAAGCGCACCCGAATTTTGTCGTTCATGCTGCTCTCGAGGGTTATCGCCGCCTGGATCTCGCCGAGATGAAGAAGGTCTCGCCGAGATGAAGAAGGCGAAAGATAACAAGCGGTCGAGCGGCGGGCAACGCGCGTCGGCGCGAGCGAGAACGGGCAAGGAGGCCTTAGGTGTGGCCGGTGATCTTGGAGCTGGGACCGATCCGGCTCTATTCGTTTGGGCTGATGGCCGCGATCGCCTTCCTGGTCGGAAGTCGGCTTCTTCGCCTCGAGATGACGCGCCGGAAGTATCCGGAAGGCGCATGGAGCAACTACGCCATCGTGGCCTTGCTCGGCGGCTTCGTCGGCGCGCGCCTCAACTACATCGTGACCCACCTCTCGGAGTTTCGTGAGGATCCGATCGGGTCGACCTTCTCCGGCTCCGGGCTCGTTTGGTACGGCGGCATGGTCGGCGGGATCGTGGGAGCATGGCTGCTCTCGCGCCGTCATCGGCGGCCCTTCCTCGAGCTCGCCGATGCCTTTGCGCCCGGGCTCGCCGCGGCCTATCTCTTCGGCCGCGTCGGTTGCTTCGTCTCGGGTGACGGCGACTATGGCCGCCCGAGCAATGTCCCTTGGGCGATGGCCTTCCCGCACGGCATCGTTCCGACCAACGATCGCGTGCATCCGACCCCGATCTACGAAGTGCTGATGACGCTCCCCATCCTGCTCCTGCTGTGGCGCACGCGACTTCGCGATTGGCCGGCGGGAAAGCAGTTCGGGCTCTACTGCATCCTGACCGGGCTCGAGCGATTCATCGTCGAGTTCTGGCGGCGGAACGATCCGAGCGCGTTCGGGATCACGGTGGCGCAGGAGTTCGGGTTGGGTGCGGTCGCGCTCGGGCTCTTCCTCTTCTTCCGCCG
>CAZZAH010000058.1:2324-8771 GCA_964652115.1 uncultured bacterium
GGAGCTTCATCCTGAACCACATGATTCACCATCGCGGTCAGCTCAGCGTCTATCTGCGCATGCTCGATGTCGCTCTCCCGAGCATGTACGGTCCGACCGCCGACGAAAGCGGGATGTAGAGCCTCGATGACGCGGCTCGGGCCGGCCTTCGGCCCGAGCGCTCGTCTCTCCGCTCTACCCACCACTCGTGCTCGCTTCCACCACGAAGCCTGAAGTCTTGAGCCCCGCGGGTTCGCCCGAGGCGCTTCGCGCTGCCATCGCGGCCGGCTGTGATTCGGTCTACTTCGGTCTGACCGACTACAACGCGAGAATCCGCGCGACGAACTTCGAGCTCGGCGACCTGCCCGGCGTGGTCAAGGACCTCCGCCGCTGGGGCGTGAAGAGCTGCCTCACCTTCAACACGCTCGTCTTTCTCGAGGAGGAGCGCGCCGCGCGTCGCGTGCTCGAGGCGATCGCGCATGCCGGGCCCGATGCGCTCATCGTGCAGGATCTTGGCGCCGTGCGCTGGATCCGCGAGATCGCGCCCGAGCTCGAGATCCATGCCTCGACCCAAGCGACCGCCACCAGCCCCGACGGTGTGAACCTGCTCCAGCGGCTCGGGATTTCGCGCGCGGTGCTTGCGCGCGAGCTCACCCTGCCCGAGATCGCGAAGGTAAGGAGTGCGACCACGCTCGAGCTCGAGGTCTTCGTGCATGGCGCGCTCTGCGTGTCGTATTCGGGGCAGTGTCTTTCGAGCGAAGCGTGGGGCGGCCGGAGCGCCAACCGCGGGCAGTGCGCGCAGGCCTGCCGTCATCCTTACGATCTCCTGGTCGATGGACACGACCACGATCTCGGCGACCGCGCCTATCTCCTGAGCCCTCGCGACCTCGAAGGCTACAAGCGCATCCCCGAGCTGACCGCGCTCGGCATCAGCGCCTTCAAGATCGAAGGGCGAATGAAGAGCCCGGAGTATGTCGCCGCCGCGACCGCGCTCTATCGCGCCGCGGTCGATCGCGCGTGGAACGCCGCGCTCGCCGCCGGTCGCCTGGAATCGACGCGTCCCTCGACCAGCCGGCAGCTCGAGGAGCTGGCGCAACGCGCGCGACAGATCTATTCGCGCGGCGCGAGTGAAGGCTTCCTCGGCGGCGTCAATCATCAGGTGCTGGTCGACGGCAAGACGCGGACGCATCGAGGGCTTCTGGTCGGCCGGCTCCACTCGGTCGAGCCGCATCGGTCGGGCCGCGGTTCTGTGCTCGTGATCGAAACGCTGCAGGAGCCGGGTCGTCCTCCGGTCGCGCTCAAGGTGGGCGACGGCATCGTGATCGTCCTCGGGCCACGCGAAGAGGACGAGCATGGCGGCCGGATCGCGGAGATCACGCCGGGATCACGCCCGAATCAGCTGCGCGTGAACCTGCATCGGGACAGCGCGATCGATCCCCGCTACGCGAAGGTCGGCGCTCCCGTCTATCGCACCGCGAGCCCCGAGGCGACGGCCGAGCTCACGCGCTTCACCGGCCGGCCGGAAGACGCACGTCAGGTGCCGCTCGTCTTCGCGATCGAGGCGAAAGCCGGCGAGCCGCTCTACGTGTCGGCGCGCGATCCCGAAGGCCGCGTGGTCGAGGCGCGATCTTCCGCGCCGCTCGAACGCGCGACGCACGCGGCGGTGGATGAGGCGCAGCTCAATGCGCAGCTCTCGCGTCTGGGCGGCACGCGCTATCGACTCGCCGGCCTCGAGTGCGAGCTCGAGCCCGATCTCTTCTGCCCCGTGTCGGAGCTCAATCGACTCCGCCGCGATCTCGTGCATGCGATGGAGGAGCTGCGGGCCTCAACGCCGCGACGCACGATCGAACTCGAGCCGACCGCGGCCGAGGCTCCGACCGTGTCGCGAGAGCTCGAGTCGCCCGTGACCTGGGCGGTCGCGCGGGCCGAAGGTTCGCCGACCATTCCGAAGGCGACGTCGGCGGTGGAGTCCTCGCATGCTTCGAGCTTTGAGGCGCAGGTTGCCATCCTCTGTCGTGATCGCGCGCAGGTGGAGGCCGCGGTCGAAGCGGGCGCGCGACGGATCGTGCTCGACTTCCTCGACCTGGTCGGCCTGAAGGACGCGAACCTCTGGCTGGCGGAGCGTGGCATCGCGCGTTCGCTCGCCTTGCCGCGTGTGCAAAAGCCCGGAGAGGAGAAGATCGAGGCCTTCTTCTTAGGCCTCGGGCCGGACGAGATCTTGGTGCGGAATCTGGGGAGCGTGGAGCGGCTGCGCCTGATCCACCTCGCGCGCGGCGAGGCGATCTTCCCCGTGCTGGTCGGCGACACCTCGCTCAATGCGGTCAATCCGGCCTCGATCGAGGTGCTGCTCGGGCTCGGCCTCGCGCGCATCACGCCCGGCTTCGATCTGAACGGCGAGCAGCTGCTTCACCTCGTCGGCGCGTGCGATCCGACAAGGCTCGAGCTTCCGCTTCATCATCACCTGCCGGTCTTTCATACCGAGCACTGCGTCTTCGCGGCGTTTCTGAGCGACGGCGCCGACTATCGAAGCTGTGGTCGTCCCTGCGATCACCATCGGCTCGAGCTACGCGACCGGACGGGCGAGCAGCATCCCGTGGTGGCCGACGTCGGTTGCCGCAACACCGTCTTCAGCGCGAAGGCGCAGAGCGCGATCGCGGAGCTCCCGGCACTTCGTCGCGCCGGGGTCGCTTCCTTCCGCCTGGAGCTGATGAATCAGGATCGCGCGGCGACGCTCTGGACGATCGACACCTATCGCGCGGTGTGGGAGGGAAGGAAGCTCGCGGACGCGGCCTTGGCCGAGCTCCGCGCCGAGGCGCGCTACGGCGTGTCGACCGGCGCGCCCGAGCCTTCGCGCAAGCTCGAGCTCAAGCCGGTGGGTGGCAGGCGCGAGGAGCAAGCGCGGCCACGTGGCGGCCAACGTGGTGGACGTCCGGCGGCCGGCACTCCCAATCGCGGCGCCTCCCCTCGCCCCGGAAACAAACGTGGCCCCCGCCAATCCCCGCGGAAACCAAACTGACGCGTCTTGCATTTGATAACGGACTCTCGTTATGCTCCCGACGAGCCGATAGCAGATGAAACGCTTCCCCGGAGGTCAACGCGGATGGAGAACAATCGAGCCACGGCGAAGCGTAGCCGTTGGGACACCCTCGGGATCTCCGCGTCTCTCCTCTGCGCGATTCACTGCGCGGCCATTCCGCTCGCGCTCGTGCTCTTCCCCGCGCTCACGCTCAGGCTTCCGGTGGAGGACCACGCCTTTCATCAGGTGATGGCGCTCTTGGTCGGCACCTTCGGCCTTGGGGCGTTTCTGACGGGGTATCGGAAGCATCGTCGCCGGTCGGCGCTCGTGATCGCGTCGGTTGGGTTGACGGCGATTCTGTTCGGAGGCTTCGCGCACGAGCTGCTCGGGACCGAAACGCACGAGATCGAGCGCGGCTTCACCCTCTTCGGCAGCATGGTTCTGATCACCGCGCACGTGTTCAATCTGCGCGCCTGCAGCACCTGCCATCACGAGCACAGCGCCGACGCGTGATCGCGTCCGCTAGAAACGCGTGATCGCGTCCGCTGGAGTCGCGTGATCGGCGCGGCGCTCGAGCGAGCTCAGTCCAGCCCGCGCTCGTGCAGCTCTTCTTCTTCCAATCCGAGGTAGTGGCCCAGCTCGTGGTGAAGCGTGAGCTGGATCTCGTGGATCAGCTCCTCCTGCGTCTGGCAGAAGCGCTCCAGGTTTCGCTGGTAGATGAAGATGGTGGGGGGCAGGTGATAAGGATCGAGGCTGCTCCGCTCCTTCAGATTCGGACCGACGAAGAGCCCGAGCACGCCGGGCGAGATGGTCTCGTCCTCGTCCGACTCCGCGGCCAAGGTCTCGCGCGTCGGCATCGGCTCGACCACGACCGGGACCTCTTCCTGCAGATGTGAACGCAGCTCCTCGGGCAGGTTCTCGATCGCTTCCGCCACGACCCCTTCGAACGCTTCGCGCGTCATGCGGACCGGAAGAGGAAAGTCCTCGGGCTCGAGTCGATGCGCTTCTTCGTACGCCGCCTCCGACTCTTCGTAGCGTCCGAGGAAGTCGAAGCACTCCGCCAACGCGTACCACGGCGGGGCCGCGTCGTCTTCGGCCGCGATCACCTCGCGGAACATCGCGATCGCCTCGTCGAGCTTCATGTTCTCGTACAGGGCCGACGCGAGATAGAAGTGATGGATCACCGGATCATCGACCTCGCCATCGCAGGAGAGAAGCTGCTCGAGCGCGTCTTGCGGTGCGCCCGACTCAAGCAGCGCCGCGCCAAAAAGGAAGCGAACCTCGGGATGCTCCTCGGTCTGCTCCATCAGCTCTTCCGCCTCGAGGCCGGCGGCTTCGATGTCTCCGTCCTCGAGCGCGTCCCACGCCTGATCGACGCGATCCTCCTGGGCTCGGGAAAGCGGAGGATAGTTGCGCGCCGGGCGGTTCTTCTTCGACATGCGATGGCTCCAGGGTCCGTGGTGCAAAGAGGAGTAAGTCCGTGAGCACAGTCTAGGGCAATCGACGCGAACGCCGAACGCAAAATCTCCCACGCGTGCGGCGCTCGCACTCGGTTGAGCTTGCCTCTGGGCTTCCCGTAAGATCCGCGCCGGAGCAAGCGGCATCGCGCGCCGCGTCGATCATCACCTGCGGAAGGACTCGATGTCGGTTCGTGTATTCACCGTCGAGGAGGCCAATCGCCTCGTGCCGCTCGTGGAAGAGCGGCTGCGCTGGTTTCAATCGGCGGTGCATCAGATCGTCGAAGCGCAGGACTCGATCTCGGTCCTCATCGTGCTCGGCGCGGAGGAGCTCGATTCGCCTGAGCACCGCGCGCTCCTCGACAAGCGGACCTTCCTCGAAGAGCTGGTCGAGCAGTACAGCGAGAAGCTCGAGGAGTTCAATCGCCTCGGTTGTCTGATCAAGGACCTCGATCAGGGGCTGGTCGACTTCTACGGGCACAAGGATGGTCGGCTCATCTTCCTCTGCTGGCGCATGGGCGAGCAGGGAGTCAACTACTGGCACGAGATTCACTCCGGCTTCAGCGGACGCCGTCCGGTGAGCGAGCTCTGAGGAGGGCGCATGGTTCGCATCGCTGATCTTCCGATTCGAGAGAGCCTGGCCGCGCGATTCGCGCGCATGGTCGAGCTGCGGCGTGATCTGCATCGGCATCCCGAGCTCGGCATGAAGGAGGAGCGCACCTCCGGCATCGTGGTCGAGCATCTGCGGAAGGGCGGGCTTGAAGTGCGGAGCGGCCTGGCCAAGACCGGCGTGGCCGGACTCGTGCGCGGGAAGAAGAGCGGCCGCGCGATTCTGATGCGCGCCGACATGGATGGTCTGCCGCTGCAGGAAGAGAACGCGGTCCCCTACGCCTCTGAGCGTACCGGCGTGATGCACGCCTGTGGACACGATGGCCACACCGCCATCCTGCTCGAGACCGCGTGCGAGACGAAGGCGCTCGCATCCTCGCTCAAGGGCGACGTCACCTTCGCGTTTCAACCGGCGGAAGAAGGACCGGGCGGCGCTAAGCCGATGATCGACGACGGCGTGCTCCGCGATCCCGCGATCGAGGCCTGCTTCGGCCTTCATCTTTGGAACACGATGCCGCTCGGCGCCATCGGCGTGAAGTCGGGCCCGTGCATGGCGGCGGCCGATGAGTTCGAGCTCTTCGTCGAAGGCAAGGGAGGCCACGGCGCCTACCCGCACGGCACCATCGACGCGGTGATGGTCGGGAGCCAGATCGTCACCGCCATCCAGTCGATCGTCTCGCGCAACGTCGATCCCTTCGAGACCGCGGTGGTGACGGTCGGCACCTTCAACGCCGGATCGAACTTCAACATCATCGCCGAGAAGGCGCACATGAAGGGGACGATCCGCACCTTCAATCCGGATGTGCGCGCGCTCCTCATGCGCCGCGTCGACGAGACCGCTTCGCGCGTGGCCGAGGCGTTGAACGCGCGTTGCCGCGTCGTCTTTCACGAGGTCTATCCCGCATCGGTCAACGATCCGGTGATGAGCGACTTCGTGGCCGAGATCGCGGCCGAGGTCGTCGGCCCACAGAACGTGCTCCGCGAGGAGATGTCGATGGGCGCGGAGGACATGTCGTACTTCTTGGAGGCGGTGCCCGGCTGCTACTTCTTCCTCGGCTCGCACAACGAGGCGAAGGGGCTGGTCGGCCAACACCACAGCCCGCGCTTCGACTTCGATGAGGACGCGATGCTGATCGGCGCCGAGATCTTTCTTCGGATCGAGGAGCGCTACTTCGATCGCTTCCCGACCGCGCCGCGCAAGGCGAGTTAAGCGGTGGCCGGGCCGACGCCGATCGCGATCCGCTCGAGCGCGGCATCCGGCGCGGATGAATCCTCGCGACGAGGTTGGCTTCGACGCGGCTTCTGGCTCGTCGCGATCAGCGTGGGATGGAATCTGCTCGAGGGGTTCATCGCGATCTTCGCCGCGGCGCGCGCCGGCTCGATCGC
>CAZZAH010000058.1:8871-13789 GCA_964652115.1 uncultured bacterium
CGATGCAGGTGCTCGGCCGGGCGAAGCTCCGCGCCGCAAGCGCGCTCGGCAGTCGCGCGCTGAGGGCCGACGCGATGGAGACGATCACCTGCGCGTGGCTCTCCCTGACCACGCTGCTCGGTCTCTCGCTCAATGCGCTCTTCCACTGGAGCTGGGCCGATCCGCTCGCGGCGCTGCTCGTGGTGCCGCTTCTGATCAAGGAAGGTCGCGAGGGTCTGCGCGGTGAGGCGTGTTGCGCGTGCCATGAGTGAGCGCTCGACGAGCAATCGGCGCGACGACACGTCCTCAAGCCGCGCACTGATCGCGGCCGTGCGCCGCGCTCTCCGTGAAGCCGCCGAGCCGGAGAAGGCCGGCCCGATGCAGGCGTACATGAAGTCGACCATGCCGTACCACGGCGTGCCGGCTCCGGCGCAGGCGAGGATCTGGCGCGACGTCTTCGCTGCGCACCCGCTAGCCGACGCCTCGAGTTGGTCCGCCACCGTGCTCGATCTCTGGCGTGGCGCGCGCCGCCGTGAAGAGCGTTACGGCGCCATCGCATTGAGCGGGTGGAAGCCTTACAGCCCCTGGCTCACGATCGACACGCTGCCGCTCTTCGAGGAGCTGATCGTGACCGGCGCGTGGTGGGATTACGTCGACACGATCGCGGGGCATCGCATCGGCGAGCTGCTGCGCCGTCACCCGAAGGAGATGAAGCGGATCCTCCTCGAATGGTCGCGCGACGAGAACATGTGGAAGCGGCGCACCGCGATCCTGGCTCAGCTCGGCTTCAAGCGAGAGACCGACCTCAAGCTCTTGTACGCGGTGATCGAGCCCAACCTCGACGATCGCGAGTTCTTCATTCGAAAGGCGATCGGCTGGGCGCTTCGCCAGCATGCATGGACCGACCCCGAGGAGATTCGCCGTTACGTCAGCGCACACGAAACGCGGCTGAGCCCACTCTCACGCCGCGAGGCGCTCAAGAACCTCAAGTAGTCACGGGGGCGCTCAGTCTCCCCACGCCTCGGCCGCGATCGCGCCGACGCCGATGCCGACGGCCGTTCCCGCCAGCGCGCCGAGCCACGAACGCCGCGGGGGCAGCGGCGCGCGCGCTCTCCCTCTCGCGTAGCGATGAAGCAAGGTCACCGCGCTTCCGCTCACGATGCCGATCGCGGAGCCGGCGACCACATCACTCGGAAAGTGTTGTCCGGCCTCGACCCGCAAGCCCGCGGTGGTGGCGCCGAGCGCGCCGCCGATCAGCCCAACGAGCGCGTGCTCTTTCCAATTCGCTTCCGGCCGCGAGAGAAGATGGTCGCAGATCCCCACGCTCACCGCGCACCAGGCAGCGGTGGCATGACCCGAGGGGAAAGACTGGAACGCTCCCTCGCCGTTCGCGTCGTACGGCGGCTCGTTCGGCCGAGTGGAGTCGGCGAGATAGGTGTAAGGCCGCGGTCGCGCCGTCGCGCGCTTGGTGATGGCGGTGATCCCTTCGGCGATCGACATCGCCTCAACGTAATTCAGCCCCACCACGACCGGATCGCTCCACCGACTCTTGCCGTGCCCGGATGCGAGGCGGAGGAGGATCGGGAAGGCGAGCGCGGCGGTTCGCGTCTGATTGCTCAGCCGGTTTCCCCCCGTGCTGCTCTCGCCGATCGAATGCCGATCGAAGGTGAAGCGAATGCGCGCAGGATCGAGCCCTTCGGCCGGGACCGCTTGCACGTCGGTGTTCAAGCTGCTCGCGGCCAGGCCGAGGCCGCCTCCCGACAGCAGCAGGGGCGTGTCGAGCTTCCAGGAATAGCGCGGGATCGCCGAGCCGACCGAAGGTTCGCGCTCGAGCGGCGCATCGGCCAACGCGTCACGCGAGGGGAGGAGTGCGAGGAGCGCGACCGCCGCCGCAAGCATGCCGCGGGTCATATGGACTCCCACTCGTCGCGGAGGATTCCGTAGCAGTGAAGGTCGACGAAGGAGCCCCACTTCTTGATGTGCTGCCTGAACGTTCCCTCGAAGCGCATGCCGAGCTTCTCCATCACGCGTCCTGACGCGGGGTTGTTTGCGAAGTAGTGTGCGTAGATGCGGTGAAGTCGGAGCTCGGCGAAGCCGTGTCGAAGCACCTCCGCCGCCGCTTCGGTGCAGTAGCCCTTGCCCCAGAAGGGGACGCCGACCCAGTAGCCCAACTCCGCGTGCTCATGCTCGAGCGAAAGGTGAAGCCCGATTACACCGATCACCCCGTCGTCTTCGCGCAGCGCGATGCCGAAGCCTAGGTCGCGGCCGTCGGGCTCGTCGAAGGATTGGATGAACGCTTCGGCCGCGCCGCTCGGATACGGATGCGGGATGCGGAGCGTGGTCGCCGCCACCTCGGATGCGCCGGCGAGAGCCTCGATGCGTCCCGCGTCCTCCATGCGAAGCGGGCGCAGTATGAGCCGCGGCGTTTCGAGCTGAACCTTCGGATGACGCATCTATCGCCTCTCGAGGAATTCGGAGATGAGCCCGTGGAAGTGGTGCACGCCGTTCTCGCGCTTGACCGAGTAACGGCCGCTGACGTAGTTGCTCGATCGAAGGCCGCGCTGCACCGCCTCGCAGATCGCGATGTCTTCCGCCTGAATCGGATCGCTGAAGCCGAAGCTCGTTTCGAAATCGCGCTCGACCGGCCGCGTCGCGGCATCGAGGAAGTACCAATCGAAGATGGTGAGCGTGCGCTCCGGCCCGAGCGGGACGATCAGGTTCGTCTGCAGGTTGTCGGGGTAGAGGTTGAACATCAGGTTGGGGAAGATCCAGTAGTAGAGCGCTTGAGGCGAGTCGCCCTCGGACAAGTTGCGCCGATAGACCGAGTCCTCGACGCGAATCGGCGAGTCCTGCCGCGAGTAATACCGAAACGTGTCGACGGCGTAGCGCGAGTAGTCGAGCTGCTTGAACAGCCCCGGATGCACGATCGGGATGTGGTAACCCTCGAGATAGTTGTCGACGTAGACCTTCCAGTTGCAGTCGAGCTGGTACTCGACGCGCTTGACGAAGGTCATCCGCTCGAAGCCGAGCGGCGCCGTCTCCTTCGGAATGTCGCCGAGCCACTCGGCGAGCGAGGGGCCATTCGCGTCGGGGCTAACGAAGAGGAGAGGACCGAAGCACTCCGCGCGCGCCGCAGGGAGGCGTTCGGCGTTCCGATCGAAGTCACGCACGCCTTCGAACTCGGGCGTCGTGAGCAGTCGACCATCGAGTCCGTAAGTCCATCCGTGATAGGCGCACTGAAGCGACTTCCGATTGCCGCATCCACGTGCGACCGGCCCGGCGCGATGACGACAGACGTTCGAGAAGGCGTGAAGCGTGCCCGATGCGTCGTGCGTGACCACCAGCGGCTCGTCTCCAACCGTCACCGTCAGAAAGTCGCCAGGCTTGGCCACCTGATCGGCGCGCCCCGCGAGCTGCCATGCGCGCCCGAAGATGGAGCGCTTCTCCCTTCGCAGCATCTCGGGCTCTAAGTACCATGATGCCGGCAGTGTGCGCGCGAGCGCGAGGTCGGGTTGGTGACGAAAATCGCTCATCGATGCCTCCTGGAGCGACGATTCTCGCCCATTGCCCGGCCGCCTGTCATCGGCGATGCGCGATCGAAGAGGCAAATGCGGCTGGCCGACCGGCACTTCCGTTGGGTACACTACCCCTTCCATCGCCACGGCGGCCCGTCCGCCGCTCGGCCCCACCTTGAGCGATCCCTCGGGACCCCGAGGGAGTTTTCATTGCGGGAAATTTCTCTGGAAGGATTCATGGAGCGTCGCAGCCAAATTCGAAATCTCGCGATCATCGCCCACGTCGACCACGGCAAGACCACGTTGGTCGATGCGATGCTCTGGCAGTCCGGCCTCTTCCGCTCGAACGAGACGGTGCGGGAGAGAATGATGGATTCGATCGACTTAGAGCGTGAGCGCGGCATCACCATCATGGCGAAGAACACCTCGCTCTACTACGCCGGCATCCACATCAACGTGGTCGACACGCCGGGGCACGCCGACTTTGGCAGCGAGGTCGAGCGCACGCTCACCCTGGTCGACGGTGTGCTCCTCCTGGTCGATGCGGCCGAGGGTCCCTTGCCGCAGACTCGCTTCGTGCTCAAGAAGGCGCTCGAGGCCAAGCTCCCGACCATCATCGCGATCAACAAGATTGATCGACAGGACGCGCGCCCGGTCGAGGTGCTCAACATGGTGCACGACCTCTTCATCGATCTCGACGCGAACGAGGACCTGCTCGACTTCCCCATCCTCTACACCAACGCGCGCGCGGGCACGGCCACGCTCGACCTTGCACAGCCGGGAGAGAACCTGAAGCCGCTCTTCGAGACGATCGTGAAGACCGTGCCGCCGCCGGCGTACGATCCGGAGAAGAAGCTTCAGTTTCGTGCGTGCATGCTCGACTGGGACGACTACGTCGGACGCCTCGTCATCGGCCGCGTCTTCAACGGGTCGATCAAGAAGAACGACCGGGTCGCGATCGCCCACCGGGACGGCACGATCGAGCCGGGCGGAATACGCGTGCTCTACGGCTACGAAGGCTTGAAGCGCATCGAGGTCGAGAGCGCTCAACCCGGCGACATCGTCGCTCTGGCCGGTTTCGATACCTGCGAGGTGGGCGAGACCGTGACCGACGCGGAATTCCCCGATCCGCTTCCGCCGATCCGCATCGATGAACCGACCGTGTCGATGCTGTTCTACACGAACACCTCGCCCTTCTCGGGCAAGGAAGGGAAGTACGTCACCTCGACCCAGCTTCGCGAGCGTCTGTGGAAGGAAGGCCGTTACAACGTCGGCATCAAGATCGAGCAGACCGAATCGCCCGACACCTTCCGCGTCTCGGGCCGCGGCGAGCTCCAGCTCGCGATCCTGATCGAGATGATGCGGCGTGAAGGCTACGAGCTCGAGGTGGGCAAGCCGCAGATCATCACCAAGACCGAGAACGG
>CAZZAH010000059.1:0-12013 GCA_964652115.1 uncultured bacterium
GCGCGCTCGCCGGGAGGCGCTCGGCTTCTTCACCGAGGTAGCGCTTGTAGAGATGGCGCAGTACCGAGGGCTGCGAAGCCGAGAGCTTTGGATCGAGGAAGGGGTGCGCCTGCAGAATCGCGTCGGGAGTACCCGGCGGCAGCGGCGGAGACGAATCGATCTCTTGCATCCCGATGTTGTTCCTTTGCTCGACCCACGGCGAGGATAGCATGTTCACTTGAACCTCGATCGTCGGCGGGGATGAAGCCCCGCGCAAATTATCGGCTTCCCGTCCTCGCATTCCGAGGCGGGAAAGGGAGCGCTTTTGGGACCTGGGGAACGACTGGACGCGACCGAGCTCCGCGTGCGCCTGGCGGCGGGCGGCCCGATTCGCCTGATCGACCTCCGGGGGGGAAAAACATTCCGGGCGGCACACCTTCGAGGCGCGGTCTCGGTTCCGAGGATCGTGCTCGAGCGCAGGCTTTTCCTCCTGCCGCCTCGACCGAGGGCCCTCTGCCTCCTGCATCCGAAGATCGAGGTCGCGCAGGAGGCGGCGACGCTGCTCCGCGAACGAGGATGGCGGGATGTCTCGTGGTCGACCGAGATGCCGCGAACGATCGGGCTCGAGTGGATCGAGGAAGGCGACACCTCCGCGCGACTCTGGGAGCCGACTCCCTTTCTCGAGGACGCCGCCGAGCTCATGCCCCGAGGCGACGCACGCGCCCTCGACCTAGCTTGCGGATCGGGCAGGAACGCCGCCTATCTCGCGCTCCTCGGATGGGAGGCGTTCGGCGTCGATCTCCTTCCCGATGCGCTCCAGCAGGCGCGAATCCTCTCGCGCGCGTCGCGGGCGAAGGTGGGCTTTCATCTCGCCGATCTGACCTCGCCCGTCGCCATCGCGCGATGGCTCGCACCCGATTCGTGGGACGCCCTCCTCTGCTTTCGCTATCTCGACCGTGCGCTCTTTCCCGCGATGCGGCGCGCCGTGCGCCCCGGCGGCTGCGTGGTGATGGAGACCTTCCTAGAAGAGCAAGCGCGCGTGCACGGCAAGCCGAGTCGGCCGGCGCATCTGCTCCGCCCCGGTGAGCTCCACGAGGTCTTTCGCGATTGGGAAATCCTGCTTTGGCGCGAGGGAGTCGACGAGTCGGGCAACTTTTTCTCAGGCGTCGTCGCGAGGAGGCCCATGGCAATCGACGCTTAGGAAGGTAGGTCCCAGCGCCGATGCCTCCTGACCGGAGGTAACCATGGCGATCTCTGCGATTCGATCCGCGGCGACCTGAGGTGGAATATCCGAGGCTCGTGGAGCCTCTCCTCTATCACCGGCCAAGGCGAGCGAAGGCGCCTCCGCCGCCGCGAGCGCACGGTCGAGCGCGACCTCGTCGCCCGTCCGCGCGACTTCGGTGGCGAGTGCCGCGTCGACATCGATCGCCGCGCCGGCCGCATCCTCGACCGCACGAGCGATCGACACCTACGCCTGAGCTAGATCTCTTCGATCCCGTTCGTCAGATCGAGCAGCGGGTAGCGCTCCGCCGGAACGAAGTTCATGCCCGCATCGGCGAAGATCATGGCCGAACGGGGGGTGCTCGCGCTCGGATCGGGCAGGCCGAAGCGATAGCGCACGGAACGTCCATCGGTGACCAGATGTCGAATGCGGCCATCTTCCGGACGGCGATGATCGGTCCATGCCCCCAAGAGCTCGCGTGCCTTCTTGTCGCGGATGTGGCCGACGATCTGGGTCAAACCGAGCGGCAGGAAACGCGGATCGAAACGACGGCGCGGAGGCCCGATGAAGAGCTCGGCTCGAGCCGCGAGCGGATGGCTCGGACGCTGATAGAAGATGCCTCGGCCGTCGGTCTCCCCATCGGCCGGCTGATGCAGCGCACCGAGCTCGAGCGGCGGCAGTCCGGTAACGATCGCGGACTCGTCGAAGGTCGCGGCCCAGCGTTCCACCTCGCGATCGAGGGCGCTGTTCAGCGTCTCCGACACGAATGCGGCGTCCGCCATCCGATCCGCCGGGATTCCGATGCCGGCGAGGTCGTCTTGCGTCACCGCGCCATGCAGGCAAAGCGCGTCGGTTGAAACGGGGGCGGCCACACGAAAGCGCCCCGAGCGCAGAAGGCGCACCACCAGCTCGCGCTGCGCCAAGGAGAAGGTCGCGAGATCGCGGGCCAGCATCTCCGGATCGGAGATGCCGGGATGGCGACGGCGGAACGCGGCGACGCGCTTTGGGTCGCCGGAGTCGTAGGCGTCGTCCGCCTCGCTCTGTGCTTCGAGGAAGTGATCGTAGTCGAACGCGGCGAGCTCGCAGACCCGAGCGAGGTCGTGGTTGCCGAGGATCAAGGTGACCTGATCGGCGGGATGCGAGGCGAGCCACGAAAGAAGCGCCAGCGCGCTCTCGGTCGCGGCGAGGCGATCGCTCCTTCTTCCCCAATCGAAGTGATCACCGAGCGAGATCAGACGGATCTCGTCCTTCAGGCGTCCGTCCACGCCGAGCAGATCGGCGCGCGCGAGAACCTCGAGGAGACTCTGGATCGGCGCCTGCGGATCACCCACCGCGAACGTCTTGGTGCGGGGAACGTCGCTTCCGTACGCGGATAGATCGCGGGCGCGGATCTCCTCCACGTCGCGCGACGCCTGCGCGAGAGCGAGCGCGATCCTTTCGCCGGTTGGCGGCCCCTGGTCACTCGGTCGCATACCTTGTTCGGGACCTCCACACGACCAGAAACCGGCCGCCGCTCCATCACGATGTTCGCACCCATGCTCTCACAGCGGCCGGTGGACCGGAAGAGATCGAGGTGAGAGAATGCCGCGCCAACATACCCTGGACTCCTGCCGACCTTTGCGCGGACGACCCTATGGGGAGAGCATGTCGAATCTGATCGCGCGCTATACGCACTGGCTTCACGGTCAATGGCCCGCCGGCACGGTCGAGAAGCTTCCGGAGATCGACGCCGAGGGCGCGACGTCGCTGCCGGGGGTGCGCATCGTCGGCGACCTCACCGGTATCCCTCTGCTCAAGTTCTCCGCCGACACCGGCGCGAAGGCGATCCGGTCCTTCCTCGCCGAGCCGGGCTTCAAGCGGGTGACGGAGAAGGAAGGTCTGGTCGATGTCGCGATCGTGGGCGCGGGAGTGTCGGGGCTCTCGGCCGCGCTCGAAGCGAAGAAGCATGGGCTGCGTTTTCTTCTGCTCGAGTCGACCCAACCCTTCTCCACCATCCAGAACTTCCCGAAGGCGAAGCCGATCTATACCTACCCGAGCGCGATGGTGCCGGCGAGCGACCTCAAGGTGAGCGCCACGGTGAAGGAGGATCTCCTCACCGAGCTCGAGACCCAACGCGTCGCGGGAGGCATCGAGGTCACACCGGCGCGCGTCGACCTGATCGAGCGACGTGGCGATGAGCTCCACTTGAAGCTCGAGGATGGTCGCACGCTGCGCGCCCGTCGCGTGGTGGTCTCGATCGGCCGCACCGGAAACTATCGCCGCATGAACGTGCCGGGCGAGGATCTCGAGAAGGTCTACAACCGCCTCTACGATCCAAAGGAGCATGCGGGAAAGAATGTGCTCGTGGTCGGAGGCGGCGACTCCGCGCTCGAAGCGGCGATCGCGCTCGTGGCCTGCGGCGCGCACGTCACGCTGAGCTACCGAAAGGCGGAGTTCGCGCGGCCCAAGCCGGAGAACCTCGCCATGATCCGGCAGCTCGAGTCGAATCCCGAGAGCCACGTCGCGATCATGAGCCCGACCTCCGATCGCGTCACCACCTCGGCCGACTCGAGCATGCGCGGGACTCACGATCCAGGCTCGCTTCGCCTCATGATGAGCTCGCAGGTGCGCTCGATCTCGATCGGCTCGGTCACGCTGAAGAACGCCGCGGGGAAGGACCTCACGATCCCGAACGACGTCGTCTTCTCGATGATCGGACGAGAGGCGCCGCTCGAGTTCTTTCGCCGGAGCGGCATCCGCATCCTGGGCGAGAAGACGTCGCGGACCTGGGCGGCGCTCTCCGCCTTCACGCTCTTCATCCTGCTGGTTTATGTGTGGAAGGCGTGGTGGATCGGCCACACCGACATCCTCGCGATCGGCCGAGGTTGGAAGCTCGATCCCTCGTCGCTCCTCGGCGTCACGCTGCAGGCGACGAAGAGCCCCGGCTTCTGGTTCACCCTCGCCTACTCGTCGTGCATCGTCGGCTTCGGCATCGCGCGGATTCGGCGGCGACGCACGCCCTACGTGAAGCGGCAGACGCTGACCCTGATGGCGGTGCAGCTCATCCCTCTGTTTCTTCTGCCGGAGATCCTGCTGCCGTGGATGGACGCGCATCACTGGCTGCCCGCGTTGATCAAGGACAACCTCTTCCCGAACGGCGAGTACTGGCGCTCCTACGGCTTCATCCTGGCGTGGCCGCTCTTCCTGGTGAACCTCGCGTCGCCCCATCCGATGCTGTGGTGGATCGTGATCGGGTTGGTGCAGACCTTCGTGCTGATTCCGCTCATCGTGTGGAAGTGGGGCAAGGGCGCCTACTGCGGATGGATCTGCTCCTGCGGCGCGATGGCCGAGACGATGGGCGACACGCATCGCGGGAAGATGTGGCACGGACCGAAGGCGAATCGGTGGAACATGCTCGGCCAGGTGATCCTCATCCTGGCGGCGGTGATCACGGCGCTCAACATGCTCTGGTGGCTGCCGTCACTTCACGCCCAGCTCGAGACCCCGGTCCACTGGTTACACATGAGCTACAAGATCGTGGTCGACGTCCTCATCGGCGGTGCGATCGGCCTCGGCTTCTACTTCTGGTTCTCCGGTCGAGTCTGGTGCCGCTTCGCCTGCCCGCTGGCGGCGCTCATGCACATCTACGCACGGTTCACACGCTTCCGTATCTTCGCGGAGAAGTCGAAGTGCATCTCGTGCAACGTCTGCACTTCGGTCTGCCATCAGGGCATCGACGTGATGAACTTCGCGAACAAGGGGATGCCGATGGCCGATCCGGAATGCGTGCGCTGCTCGGCCTGCGTTTCGAGCTGCCCGACCGGGACGCTGAGCTTCGGCCGCTTCGGCGCGGGCGGGAAACCGATCCTCGATACGCTCGCCGCGTCGCCGGTGCAGATGATGGAGAAGAGCGCGCCCCCGCCACGCACAGGAGGCTCCGGACGTAGATAAAGCCGAACGCTTAGCGCGAGGGCGGGCGGATCTGCATCGGCGGAAGGCTCACGCGAAAACGCTCCTCGCCCCCTTCGCGCAGCACGAAGGTGCCGCCGATGCTCGGCTGCTCGCCTTGCCCTCCGAGGAACCGAAGGCGATCGGCACGAACCCCACCCGTCGTCTCCTTCGAGCGCTCCTCGAGATACCAGCGACCGAGGCGGAGCGTCACCTCAGGGTTGACCTCGACTCCCACCCTTAGCTCGAGCCAGCTGGAGTCGGGTCCGGTGAAGAAGAACGACGCGCGCGTGCGCTCCCCTTCTCTCGCACCTTCGATTCGATCGAAGGTGAAGGGCGCCGGCACCCAGTCCTTCCCCGCGCGCGCTTCCACCGACGGTTCCTTCGGCCCGCATGACGAGAGGAGTGCGACCAACGCGAGGAGTCGGAGCGCCCGGAAGGGCCGGCGGCCTACCAGATGGCCGAAGGCGGGATGCCGGAGTGCCCGCTTCGCGCGTTCCCGCGCAGGTGTTGAACAATGCACCATGGGCGACATGGTATCCGTCCGGCGAAGGAAGCACCATGCGTGTTCCGCGCTGCTCCCCGGCTTGCCCCTTGCGTCCACCCTGGGGCACGCGGCAGAGTGTCCCCGCGATTCCAATCCCAAGACAAGTGCGGTGCGGCATGCCGCGCCTCAAGCGAAGGAGTGCGTGGATGAAGCGATTGCTTGGCGCGCTGACGGTGGGCGGACTCTTGCTCGCCGGCTGCGGCGATGACGATACGGTGGTCCGCCCGATCACCGACGACCCGATCCCATCCGGCCAGAACGTGGTGCTCCGGTGGAACAACGCTGCGCTCCAGGCCATCCGCGATACCAAGCCCGGCCCGCCGATGACCGCGCGCGCCCTCGCCATCGTGCACACCTGCATGTACGACGCTTGGGCCGCCTACGACGACAAGGCGATCGGCACGCGATGGACCGGCGAGCTACGTCGTCCCGAGTCGGAGCGCCTGCTCGGCAAGAAGAGCAAGGCGATCAGCTACGCCGCCTATCACGCATTGGTCGACCTCTATCCGAGCCAGCACGCGAAGTTCGAAACGCTGATGGATGAGCTCGGCTACGACGCCGACGACGCGACGCGCGACTTGTCGACGCCCGCGGGCATCGGCAACCAGTGCGCCGCGGTGGTGATCTCCGCCAAGCACATCGACGGCTCGAACCAGCTGGGCGAGCTCTCGGGCGGTACCGCTTACGGCGATTACACCGGCTATACGTCGATGAACGGGCCGATCAAGGTCACGGTGCCGAGCACGCCCGAGCAATTCATCGCGGCGGATCACTGGCAACCGCTCACCTTCACCAATGGAGCCGGCGTCGAGGTGACCCCGGCCTTCATCGCGCCGCAGTGGGGCAACGTCGAGCCCTTCGCCATGACGACCCCGAGCCAGTTCCGCCCGGTGCCGCCGGCGACCTTGGGCTCGCCGCAGTATCGCGAACAGGCACAGGCACTGATCGACATCAGCGCCAACCTGACCGACGAGCAGAAGTGCATCGCCGAGTACTGGGCCGACGGTCCGAACTCGGAGCTGCCGCCGGGTCACTTCAATCTCTTCGCGCAGGCGGTGTCGCTCCGCGACAACCACAGTTTGGACGAGGACGTGAAGATGTTCTTCGCCCTGACCAACGCGGTGAGCGACGCCGGCATCGCGGTCTGGGACGCGAAGCGCTTCTACGACTACTGCCGTCCGGTGACCGCGATCCGCTACCTCTTCGGCGGCCAGACGATCCATGCGTGGGCGGGCGCGGGGCTCGGCGCGCAGGACATCGACGGCGCGGCGTGGAAGCCGTTCCAGCCGGACGCGTTCCCGACTCCTCCCTTCCCCGAGTACCCGTCGGGACACAGTGGATTCAGCGCGGCCGCGGCCGAGGTGTTGAAGCGCTACACCGGGAGCGACGCCTTCGATTTCATGGTGAGCTTCCCCGCGCACAGCTTGAAGGCGGAGCCGACCTCGCCGTCCGAGCCGGTGATGCTCCACCTCGCGACCTTCAGCGAGGCGGCTGATCAGGCGGGCATGTCGCGTCGGTATGGCGGCATCCACTTCGAGCAGGGGGACCTGGTCTCGCGCCAGATGGGCCGGCGCTGCGGCGCGCAGGCCTGGGCGAGAGCCGAGGCATTCTGGAAGGGCGAGGCATCGCGCGTCGCGAGCGGCGAGCTGGCGGGGAATTAGATCCGCCTCGAACCCATCGCAAGCTCGAAGCACTCATCAATCGAAGAGCGGAGGCCGGCACCCGACCTCCGCTCTTTTCGTTCCTGAGCGGCGCGGCCGCTCAATCTCTCAGCCGGACGTGGCTACCGGCTGAGCACGACCTTGTGCGTCGCCGTTCCCTCCGTCGCCGCGTTCAAGCGGACGAGGTAAACGCCCGCAGGCAGGGCCGCGCCGGCATCGTCCCGTCCGTCCCAGCGAAGATCGGAGTCTCCACCTTCGCGCCACTCGCGCGCCAGGTGGCGGACGATCCGGCCGTCGCTCGCGACCACGCTGGCGTCGATCTCGCACGACGCGGGCAGACGTAGCGCGAAGCGAGCGTCACCCGATGACGGATTCGCAGAGACCAAATGAAGCGCAAGCTGGTTCGATCCATCGACACCGGGCACCGCCGACGGCTCGTTCGCCGTGCCGTAGGTGTAGGTCGTCAAGCCGGAGGCCGAGAGGTTCGCCACCACCAGCACGACCTGATCGTAGGCCGAGCCGAACTGCGGCAGATCAACGAAGCCGGCATCGGTCCCGCTCAGCGGCATGTCCTCCACCGAGAGCGGCGTGCCCGCGAGGTAGAAGATCGCGCGCGCCGACCAATCGCTGGTGTCGCCGCCATCGAAGCTCAGGCGCTGCGGCACGCCGTTGATGAAGCGTACGTAGTCGGCGGCGTAGTGGTTCACGTTCGCGTTGGTGGTCGGCACCGGATAGCTCGACTTGAGCGCGGAGGCGAAGGTCGGCAGATCCTCGCCCGCGTAGTTGTACTTCCCACCGGCGATGGTCGGGTCATCCAGGTAGTTGGCGGTCATCCAGTCACGCGTCACCTGCGCGAAGGTCTCGGTGTAACCGCGTTCGGTCAACATCGCCTGCACGCCGAGCGTGCTGTTCGCCGGCTGATGCACGAGGTTATAGATCGAGTCGCGCCCTCCGAAGTGCTCGTAGAGGTAGAGGTACCAGAGGTAGGTCTTCACGTAGTCGGCGAAGTTCGCATTCCACGAGGTGAGGTTGTTGTCGGGATTCGAAGGGAAGGCGGTGACCTGATCGGGCTTGCCGAAGAGCCACATCGCGAGCTCGCTCGCGCCCTCGTTCACCCAGGACGCTTCGTCCTCGTCGGCCAGCCAATGGATCATGTGCTGAAACTCGTGGGCCTGCACCCCGATCAGGTAGTCGCCGCCCGGATCGAAGTCGCTCGAGTTCATGTAGAGCACCTCGCACTCGTTCGAGGCGAAGGACTGCGATCCATCGGGGAACTCATCGAAGGCCCAGAAGAAGCCGTCGGACGAAACGTCGAAGTCGTAGTAGAGGACGTAGACCTTGGGGTCGTTGTCGAGCTCGTTCGGCACCGGCCCGAAGTTGTAGGTATCGATGTCGTAGATCCCCTGCGTCGGCGTCGGACCGAAGGACTCGTGCTCCCAGTAGAGCAGCATGCGATCGACGTCGGCCTGATCGACCCTCGTCCCCCACTGCGAGTCCTCGACCACGATGTAGACGTGCTCGCCCTCGCCGCGGACGGTGCACATCTTCTGCGTGGCGGTCGGGAAGCCGGCCAGGCTCCAGCAGTACCAAAGCCACGAGTCGCCGACGTTGGGGTCGAGGGGCGGCGACATCGGGCTCTCCGGACCATGCGTCCGCGTCATCGCGCCGGGTGCAACCGGCTGAATGAGGTTGCGATAGGCATCGACTCGGCTCTGGGCGCACTGGATCGCCTGGGCTTGAGAGGCCGCGAGGACCGCGGCGGCCGCGACCATCGCGACCGAGAGCGCCGCCCGCGCGGTGGCAGGACGCACCCGTTGCGTGACTAGACGGGGATCAACCTTCATGGGCTCCTCCTGGGTAGGCTCGACCGGGGACCGTACGAGGATAGCAAAGATCGCGGCCCGCGGCTCAGTGAGCTAGCGGGAGCCTCCGCCGTCGACCGCTTTGGGCGACCCGACCTCATCGACCCAGGGAGGCAGCACCTTCACCAAGACCCAGAGCAGACCGAAGGGCAAGAGCATCAGCAGCACCGCCGGGAGCAGTCCTTCGCGCGCGGCGAAGTTCATCTTGTAGGTGGTGTAGCCGAGGAAGCTCTTCGAGAAGAGCTGCCCTCCGATGACGACGTTCCACCGCATGGCGAAGATGCCGACCAAGGTGAGAGAGGCGGCCAGCGTCGCGATCGTCTTCCGCGCGGCGACCGACAGCTTGGTGATCTGAAGCAGGGCGAGCAACCCGATCGGCACCAGCGTCCCGACGAAGATCTGGAGCACGATCTGCGAAAGGAAGAGCTTGGTGTGGACCATGAAGTCGAGGCTCTTGAACGACTCGTCCGCCTCGTACACCCGATGGATCAGGTCGAGCATCTCGAGCGCGAAATCGATGATGAAGGCGAAGAGGAGATAGCGCGCCATCGTATCGACGCAACGCATGTCCGGCGCCTTGCTCCGCAGCCAGGAACTCGTCACGTAGATCATGAGCACGACCGCGATCCCCGAGGTGATGGCCGAGAAGAGGAAGACGATCGGCATGAGCGGGGTCGACCACCAGGGATTCGCCTTGATCGAGCCGAAGATGAAGCCGACATAGCCGTGGAGGAGGAAGGCCGACGGAATCCCGACCAGCGTGATGAACCGGCCGACCTTGTCGTCGATCTCGAGCGAGCGGGGGCTGATGTTGTCGGAGCCAAGGGTGAGCGCGCGATAGAAGAGCCCCTTTACTCCGCGGCTCGAGCGGGCCGCCAGCACGATGTCCCGCCGGTAGTCGAGCCAGATCTCGATCGCGAGCACCACCAGCAGGTACCAAAGATAGACGAAGCCGAACATCGCCATGGCCGAGGTCAGGTGCGGCGTGAGGTACATCTCGAGCGAGCGCTCGGGATGACCGAGGTGAAGCTGAAGCGGCAGCGGCGCCACGAGCAAGAACGCCATCGCCGTCAGCAGGGCGAGACGGTAGGTCGGCTTCACCGCCTCCACGTTGAACACGCGCTCGAGTGAGGCGAGGATGAAGGCGCCCGCCACCAGGCCGGTGATGAACGGGTAGAGCACGATCAGAATGCTCCACTGGAGCTCGACCTCGTTCGGATACATGAACCCTTCGACACCCGGAACATGCATGGTCGCGTCGCCTTTCTTTCGAGGCCCGGGGCGGGTGCCGCCGGACCGCGCGCAAGCGCCTTAGCGCACCGATCCGTCCAGACCGTTGTAGTAGACCTTGGCCCCGGTCGCCATCTGCGGCTTCAAGACCTGCACCTTGTGCTCCTCGAGGAACGCGTGGATCGGATCTTCGGGGTTCTTGAGGTCGCCGAGCGCTCGCGCGCCGGTCGGGCAGACCTCGCAGCACGCGGTGGTGAGGCCTTTCGTGATCCGGTGATAGCAGAGGGAGCACTTGTCGGCGGTGTTGGTTCGCGGATCGATGAAGCGGCAGCCGTAGGGGCAGGCTTGTACACAGTAGCGGCAGCCGAGGCAGTACTTCTTGTCGACCAGCACCACGCCGTCCGGGCTCTCGAAGGTGGCCCCCACCGGACATACTTGTACACAGGGCGAGTTCACGCAGTGGTTGCACATCTTCGGCACGAAGAAGCTCTTGCCGCCGTCCCCTTCGTGGAAGAGCTCGGGAAAGCCGTTGTAACCGCCGTCGGGCGAGTCGACCTGCGGGGTCTCCTCCTCCTTGATGTTGGCGGTATCGCGGGCCCGGACGTGATAACGCTCGACCCAGGTGCGGGAGTAGGCCGCCTCGAGCGGAACATCGTTCTCGGTCTTGCAGGCTCGAACGCAGTTGCCGCAACCGATGCACTTCTCGATGTCGATCGCCATCGCCCACCAGTGCTGGCGCGCGTCGTAGCCGGGAGTGGCGGGCGCTTCCCCCGCCAGTACGCGCTGATAGTCGCGCGCCGAAGCGCCGGCGATCATGAGGAACTTCCCGGCTCCGAGGATGAACTCGCGTCGATTCATTTCCATGCGTGCCTCCTAGGAGATGCCCGGAACGTGCGGGACGTGGCAGTCGGTGCAGGAGGATTCTCCGGCGTGCTCCGCCGGCTCGATTTGGGGGAAGCTCCGCGGCCGGGCCACGCTCCGTTCGTGACAGCGGATGCAGAGCACTCGTGGCTCGGGGAGCGCCGGCGTCACCTGATCTGGCGCCTCCGCGTGCTTGGCCAGAGCCTCGTGACATGCCTCGCAGTGGACCGTCTTGTGTGCGCCGGCCGCCTTGGCGTCGAGTACATCCTGGTGACACTCGGCACACGCCGGCTGTCCGGCGAAGGTCACCTCTCGCGCGCGGACCTCATCCAACGCCGCCGCGCGATAGTGACCGAGCGCCCCGAATCCCTCAGGCACAAACAGGGAGCGCAGCACGATGAACGCGAGAACGAAGGCGAGAAGGAGCCCCGCCGCTCGAAACAGATGTTCGCGATCCTTGAACTCACTGTTCATCGGCTCACCGCGTCCCTTCCGGCGTGCGGGTAGCTCGCACCATCCGCGTTTCGGAGGCGAAGGTCAGGAGGGTCGCGTTGGACTCGTCGGCGGTCGGTCGGTGCTCGTAACGCAGACGCACCGTGAGCTGCCCGGACGACTCGGCCGGCAGTGGGAAGCGGAACACCTCGGTTCGGGTCTCGTCCGGCCGAATTCGGCTGTCCTCTCCCGGCTGGACTCCGGGGGCGAAGTAGCCGCTGTCGCGGTCGAT
>CAZZAH010000059.1:12113-13741 GCA_964652115.1 uncultured bacterium
CGATTCATGTGGCAGCTTTGACAGTTGTCGCCACGCGCCGAGGCCTGACTTCCCTGCCACTCGGAATAGGTGGTCATGATCGGCGTGCCGTCGGCGTTGCGGTACTCGTGACAGCCGGCGCAAACCAACCCGTCTGTGTGTAAGGCTGAAAACGCGACCTCATGCTCCGGTGATTCTGCGTCCTCGATCGGTCCGCGCTTAACGGCCGCGGGCCCGTACTGAATCCGGGGCCGCCCGCCGGCTAGGTCGACCGACTCGATTCGATGGCAGACCTCACAGCTCACCCCTTCGGTGGTGATCGTCTTCTCGAGGCCCCAGTCCGAATTCCAGGTGGTCACCGGTGCGTGACAACCGAGACAGACCCGGGAGACGGCAGGGCCCTCTCGCGCGATCGTCTCCCGATTGGCGGCGAGGAAGATCGGATCGGAGGCCGCGTCGGCGTGGGCCGAGCCTCGCCACATCTTGAAGATGTCACGATGGCAGGTGCCGCACCGATCGCTGGCGTTGGAAGCATCCACGTTCATCGGCGGAGAGGCAGAGGCGATGGCGAGCGACAAGCAAATCAGCGACGAGGAAACGGCGAGTCGAAGCAGCACGGTACCCGAGCGGAGGGACGGCAACCGGCACATACAACCTCCCGACGCTTGCGTCCTGTGCCGGGGAGGTCAGACGCGAGTGGGGAGATTGTGAGAGACTGACTCCTCGAATTGCAACGAGCAATTCAACGTTCAACAAATGAACAGGCGGGGATCGGCGCGACACGGTCTCGCCGCCGACTGCCTCTGCACAATCTTCATTCACGACCACAAGGAAGGATCAAGCACCTCTATGCAATCTGCCCAACCTCCAGTCGCACTCGTGACCTGCGCTGACTTCCCGCAGCTTACCGAGGACGATCGCTTCCTCTCGCGTGCGTTGGCGGAGCTCGGCATCGATGCCGTCCCGACGGTGTGGAGCGATCCCGCGATCGACTGGGGGGCCTTCGCCGCTTTGGTGATGCGGAGCCCTTGGGACTACTTCGAACGCGAGGTTGAGTTTCGGGCCTGGCTGAGTGCACGCATCGCCGACGGCGTGCTCCTCTGCAATAGCGGCGACATCCTCGAGTGGAACTTCGACAAGAGCTATCTGCGCGATCTCGAGGCGGCGGGCATCTCACTGGTGCCGACCATCTGCATCGCTCGCGGAGAAAAGGCCGACGTGGCGGCTCTGGCGCGAGCCCGCGGCTGGAACGAGATCGTCGTCAAGCCGACGATTTCAGCGGGCGCCTTTCGCACCCATCGCTTCCTCACCGAGGACGCCGCTGCCCACGCCAAGGAAATCGAGGATATCCTCGCGGATCGCGGGCTGCTGGTGCAGCCCTTCTTGCCCGAGATCCTGAGCAGCGGCGAGCTCTCCCTGCTCTTCTTCGATGGGGAGTTCAGTCACGCGGTCCGCAAACTTCCCAAGCCCGGTGACTATCGCGTTCAGCTGTACCACGGCGGCAGCGATGAAAGCGTTGAGGTCGACGCGACGCTGGTGGACCAGGCGCGCACTTGCCTTCGGGCAGCAACTTCGATGCCGGTCTACGCCCGCGTCGACGGCGTGGTCAAGGAGGGGCGGTTTCTGCTGATGGAGCTCGAGGTATTCGA
>CAZZAH010000060.1:0-10216 GCA_964652115.1 uncultured bacterium
CGGAATAGGCATGGCGTCGCGTGTGATCGGAGGAGCCGAAGCTGGGGACCTCGGGCGATGGCGCCGCGGCTTCGATGGTCGGAGCAGCGTCCGGCGCGTCTCCCCGCGCGCTGTTCGCGAGTGAGTCACTGGAAGCCTCGAGCTCCGTGGAATCGTTCGCCGTTGATGCCGCGACATCCTCGTCACCGACATCATCACCGACATCGTCGCCGAGGTCATCGGCACTCGGCGCATCGCTCCCGGCCGCGCGCAGCTCAGGCGCGGCACCTCCGACTCGCGGCGAAAGCCGCACGCTCCATGCGGTCTTGGAGCGCGGGGTTCCTGTCCGCAGGTGATTGACCAAGGTCAGATATCCGCAGTCGAGCGGCTCGAGCACCGCTTCGCCCACGGCGCCCGCCGAACGTCCCGGCTCGAGGCGAAGGGTGATCGAGTTGAAGTTGACGGCGAGCGGCGAGAGCCCGGCCGCGTAGGGACGATCGGAGTCCTCGCGCACCACGCGCGCGCTGTCGCGCTCCTCCGGCAAGAAGGCCGAGGTGTCGATCACCAGCCGCCCGGTCACGCGACGTAGGCCACGTCGCTCGAGCTCTTCCGTCAGCAACCAAAGTCGCTCGGTCACGAGGAAGGGATCACCTCCGCCGCGCACCACGAGGTTGCCTTCGAGCACTCCGTTGCGAAGCCGCCCGTCGACCCAAAACTGCGTGTGGAAGCTGTAGTCGGGCCCAAAGGTCTCGAGCGCGTCGGTGGTGGTGACGAGCTTCGCCACGCTGGCCGGAACGAGCGGCAGGTCGGGATTGACGCCGAGGCAGGCGACGCAGGAGTCGACCGCGACGCCGCGTCCATCGGCCGGGGCGAACATGGCGGTGAAGGCGAGCTGACTTCCCGTCTCGGTCCGACGGAAGCGCTCGATCTCGGCGCGAAGCCCGGCGGGCGAGGCAAAAGCTGCCGGTGCCCTCAACGTCAGGCAGAGGCCGAGGACCACCATCGCGGCGCGATTCACCGCGCGCGCGGACGGTCCGGCGTTCTTCGATCGACGAGATTCGCGCATGGCCTCTTGAATCACATCCACCTCCGCGCGTCCAGGCTCGAGCGAATTTTCTCCGGCCTCGCCGCAACCTTTCCTTCGGCCGTTCCGTCATCCGACCCGCGTGGCGGATCGCTCAAACCGCCCCTCGGTAGCGCCCGGACGGTCCACAGAGATGGGAGGGTAGGATGCGACAGAACTCCATGAACGCCGTGACGAAGGCTTGGCCCCTCGTGCTCGGCCTCGGTGTGGTGGCGGTGCTCGGTGCGGTCGGCGTGGAGCGGAGCAAGGCGAGTGAGCCCGCCGGGTGGACCGCGATGAAGCGCGACGTGAGCCGCTTGGAACGTGACCTCGATGACGTTCTCCTCGACAGCCCGAACTTCCTCGTCAGCGGGCGCAACGACGCCCACGGCATCTTCCTCGACGAGGTCGGGCTCATCCTTACCTTCGACGCCGCGCTGGTCGGATCGGATTGGAACGGCCGCAGCTGGTCGTGGAGCGGGCTCAAGGTCAGGAACGGTCGCGTCACCATCCATGACCTGAGCGATGACGACGATGACGACGATGACGACGACGAGGACAGAGACCGCGACCGCGACGAGGACAAGGACGACCGCTCCGATCGACGCAGCTGGCGCGAGCGCGATCGAGCCCGCGAGGAGAGGCGCTACGAGCGCGGCAAGGAAGAGCTGGTCGACTTCCTCATCGACTCCGACTCCAACGTCGACGCGATGAACGGAAGCCAATGGTTGATGGTGGTCGGTTGCCTGAGGGACAGCCGCGTCCTCGACAAGAAGGACGTCTCCCGCGTGATCGTGAAGGCGCGCATCGACGACCTCAAGGCGCACCGCTCGGGAAGCCTCAGCGACGATGCCCTTCGCGCGAAGATCGTGATCGACGAGTACTAGAGCATCCCCCCGCCCGCACGACCGCGGCCCGGTGCCCCGAAGGCGCCGGGCCGTTGGTTTCTAACCAACGTGACCCTGACGTGATCGCCTAAGCCGACGAAGACCGACAGACGGCGGACACGCCGATCCAGCTTCGCGAGCGACGCGAAGACCGAGCGCGGCAAGCGTGCCGCGATCGAAGGTGCGGGGAGGAGGAGCGGCCACGCTTCGATCCACTCGATGTGAAAGTCCGCGGCGAAGGCGCGTTCGATCTCGCGCGGGGAGTGGAAGGTGGTTTCGATGCGTGCCCGCCCGCCGCGTCGCGCGCCGAGTCGAGCACCGCTCCGGCGGACGACGTTTCCCCAGTGGAGTGTGAGGAGGGCGTCGATCGCCTCGGTCAAGCAACACGGCGTCATGACGGAGACGATGAGCGGCGCGCCGGGCTCGAGGATGGTCGCGAGTCGTTGTGCCGCCGCCTCCAGGTCACGCTCGCAGTTGAGCGGCCCGAGCGACGAGTAGGCCCCATCGAAGCGCTCGCTCGCGGCGAGATCGAAGAGCGTCCCGCGGCGAAGGGTGACGCGGTCGTCCATGCCGGCCGCAAGGACCTTGCCTGAGGCGACGGCGAGCATGCCGGGCGAAGGATCGAGTGCCGTGATCTTCCGTCCGTGTCGCGCGAGCGCTGTTGCCTCCGCGCCGCTTCCGCACCCGAGGTCGAGGATCGAACCCTCGCGCGGAAGTCGCTCCTCCAAGTACGCGAGGTTGTCGGCGCGCATCCAGGCCAGGGTCGGATGCGCCGCGATGGTTGCGTCGTAGTCGCGCGCCGCCTCGTCGAAGGGATGCGATGCGTCGAACGATGCTTCCGACTCGGTCGACTCCGCTCGGAAGAGCAGGAGGAAGCCCAGCGCCTGCGCGGCCTGCGCGAGCGTCTTCGCGAGTGCTAGGCCCAGGGTCCCTCGACTCGCGGCGAAGGGGTCTGCGAGCAGGAGATCGAGCGCGAGGCTCGCCAGGACCAAGAGCGCGACTCGCGTGGTGCGCCCGCGGAGGAGGAGCGCGGTCGCCGATGGCGCGGCGAGAAACGCGAAGAAGGGGAGGATCGCGAGCGCGCGGAGCGGCGCCACGGTCTCGGCATAGCGAGGTCCGAGTACGCGCGGGACGAGTGGAGCCGCGAAGAGCAGCGCGAGCGCAACCACGAGCCCGAGCACGGCCATCCGCCGCGTCTCGAGCGACGTTTCCATTCGGACGTCGCGTGGGCTCAGGCGCGCGAGCCGCGCCATCTGGGCAACGCCCCACGCGCTCGGCCACGCGAGCACGAAGGCGAGGAGTCGAAGCGCGACGCCGTAGCGGCCCGTCGCCTCGCGCCCCAGCCACGCGTTCGCGAGGTAGAGGTCGAGCTGCAGGAAGAGGACGGTGGCGAGGCTCGCGACCATCAGCGGCAGCCCTTCCCGAAGCAGCGGCCTGGCCGCGGCGCTGGGCCCATCGACCCGCGAGGGCAGCAAGAGCGCCAGGACGAGCAGAAGCCCGACGAGCGCGCCGCCGCCCTGGCCAAACGCGGCCATCATGGTTCGCGGATCGACCGTGGCCGCCAGCGCGCCACCCATCGCCGCGAGCGCGGCGGGCAACATCGACGACCAGGCGGCACGGATCGGTCGTCCGTTCGCGACCCAGAGCGGCGGCAACGCGGACGTCCATGCTCGCGCCAACCAGAGCGGCGTGAGCGCGAGGAGGGCGCCGGTCGCGCCCAAGCCCGGAGTGAAGCGGCTCGCGCCGAGCAGGAGCAGCGCGAGCGCGCACCCTACGCCGCTTCGCCACACGGCCGAGGTCCGCCAGAGCGACCACGCGCGCGCGGGCTCTCGAGCCGCCTCTCGACCGAGCGCGGGATTCAGTCCCAGATCAAGGAGGGTCGCGAGGACGGCGATGCTCGCGAGCGAGAGCGCGTAGGCCCCGAAATCTTCCGGCCCGAGCCGTCGCGCGATCCAGATCCCGGCAAGCGCCGTGAGGACCTGGAGCGACCATTGGGAGAGGGCGAGCGAGGTCGCGCTGCGATCGGTGATCGTCGTGACTGGCGGAGCTTCCGACATCGTTGCTAGAATCCTCCGTCCAGCCCCGGGGCCAAGGAGGGCGGACGAGTCGCTGCGAACCCTGCATCCTCGACGTTCCTTGCACGAAGCGTCGAGCATACTCGACGCAGCGGGGGCGCCAACCGGGGGAGCACGCTTGTCGCGCGCGTCCTCGGTAAGGATGGGGCGTCTTCCGCCGCGCGGAAGAGGCACATGATCGACGTTCTCTTCACCCACTCCTATCTGCTCCGCCTCGATCCCAAGCAATGGGAGGCGGGCAAGCCGTATCCGCCGCTCGGCACCATCTACGCCGCCGCGCATGTTCGAGGGCTCGGCTACAGCGTCGCGCTGCACGATTCGATGCTGGAGGAGAGCGAGCTCGGACTGGAGCAGGCGCTCGATCGACATCTGCCGAGCCTGCTCGTGATCTATGACGACGGCTTCAACTACCTGACCAAGATGTGCCTCTCGCGGATGCGCGCCGCCGCGCTCGCGATGGTTACGATGGCGACGCGGCGCGGCGTCCCGGTCATCGTCTCGAGCTCTGACGCGACCGACGACCCTGCGGCGTATCTCGCGGCCGGCGCGACGCTGGTGCTGGTGGGGGAGGGCGAGATCACACTCGGAGAGGCGACGCGCAGCTTGATCGGCACGCCGCGACGCGGCGGCCCGGGCCTTCCACGCAACGGCCGCGCGGAGAGCAGCCACCCCGATTGGCAGAAGGTCGCGGGCCTCGCCTATCGATGCGAGACAGGGGAGGTGGCCCGTTCCGGCCCGCGCCCCCTGGTACAGAATCTCGACCTGCTCCTCCCGCCCGCCTGGGACCTCATCGACATCGAGCGCTACCGCAAACACTGGATCACCCGTCACGGCCGCTTCTCCCTCAACGTTTCGACCACGCGCGGCTGCCCCTACCAGTGCAACTGGTGCGCGAAGCCGATCTACGGCCAGCGTTACACGCTGCGCACGCCTGCCTCGGTCGCGGCGGAGTGGAGCGAGCTCAAGCGTTCCTTCCATCCCGATCATCTCTGGGTGACCGACGACATCTTCGGCTTGAAGCCGCAATGGGTGTCGAAGCTGCGCGACGAGCTGATCGCGCGCGACGCCGAGATCCCCTTCACCATCCAAGCACGCGTCGATCTGCTCGACGACGCGACCGTGCAAGCGTTGGCCGAGGCCGGCTGCGAGATGGTGTGGGTCGGCGCCGAGTCGGGTTCGCAAGGCGTGCTCGACGCGATGGAGAAGGGGACCCGCATCGAGGAGATCGAGGCGGCGCGCGCGCGATTGAAGGAAGCCGGCATTCGCGTCGGCTTCTTCCTGCAGTTCGGCTACCCGGGCGAAGGATGGGAGGAGATCGGCGCCACGCTCCGCATGGTGCGGCGGCTCATGCCCGAGGACATCGGCATCTCCGTCTCCTATCCGCTCCCGGGCACCGACTTTCATCAGCGAGTGCACGCGGGCCTGGGCGAGAAGCGCAACTGGGTCGACTCGGACGACCTCGATCCGATGTATCCGAGCCTGTTCGGCCATGCCTTCTACCGAGCGCTTCATCGGCGCGTCCACGCGGAGTTCCGCGCGCGAAAGGGGCTCGAGCTCCTGCGTCGCGCGGTGGAGCGCCGCGCGCTCGGGGCACGGGACCTTCGCGCGATGGCCGGCGCCGCGCGCCACGCCGCGCTCCTGCCGTTCCACCTCCTTCGCCTTCGTCTCCTTCGCCGGCCGCTCAAGCACGCGGTCGCGCTGTCCGGGCCGATCCGCGAAGAGCTGCTCACCGGTGCCGAGAGGGAGGCGGTGCTCTCCTCCTGAACGCGATGGATCTCCTGCTGACCCACGGCTACTTCCTGGATGAAGACCGTCGGGAGCGCGAGATCATGCGCCCCTATCCTCCGCTCGGTCTGCTTCACCTGAGCGCGTGGCTGAAACGCGCGGGCTTCACGGTCGAGGTGGTCGACTCCACCTTTCAGACCTTCGATCAGGTGGCGACGCGGATCCGCGAAGCGCGCGCCCCGGTGGTCGGCATCTACGGCAATCTGATGACGCGGCGGAACGTGGTGCGCCTTTCGCGGGTCGCGGCCGACGCCGGCTCGCAGGTGGTGCTCGGCGGTCCGGAGCCGGCAAACTACGCGGAGGAATTCCTCGCGCGCGGCGCACATGCGATCGTCTCGGGCGAAGGTGAGGTGACGCTCGAGGCGCTCCTTCCGGCGCTTCGCGCGCGCGGACCGCATCGCTTGCACGGCATCCCCGGCGCCATCTTTCGCGACGAGTCGGGCGCGGTAGTCCGAAACGAGGCTCGCGGGGTGGTGAAGAACCTCGATGACTTCCCGGACCCGGATCGCGAGGCGATCGACCAGGCGCGCTACGTCGAGACCTGGCGAACCCATCACGGTGCCGGCTCGATCTCCCTCATCACCGCACGCGGCTGTCCCTTCACCTGCACGTGGTGCAGCCACGAGGTCTACGGGCGCACGCACCGGAGGCGTTCGGTTTCGCGCGTGGTGGCGGAGATCGCGCGCCTTTGCGAGCGCTATCGCCCCGACCAGCTCTGGTTCGCGGACGATGTCTTCACCGTCGGGCATGGCTGGCTCTATCAGTTCGCGGAGGCGATGAAGTCCGCTGGGATGCGAATCCCCTTCGAGTGCATCAGCCGCGCCGATCGGATCAACGTCGAGGTCGCGGACGCCTTGGCCTCACTCGGCTGCCGTCGCCTCTGGATCGGAAGCGAGAGCGGCTCCCAGCGCGTGCTCGACGCCATGCGCCGCGGCGTGACGATCGAGCAGGTTCGCGCCGCCATCGAGCTCCTTCGCGCGCGTGGCATCGAGGTCGGCATGTTCCTGATGTGGGGTTACGAAGGCGAGGAGTGGAGCGATGTCGAGTCGACCATCGCGCACGTCGAGCGCACGCTGCCGGACGAGTTCCTGACCACCATCGCCTATCCGATCAAGGGGACCGCCTATCACGATCAGGCGCGTGATCGACTCGTCGTGCCGGAGGATTGGGAGGGCTCGAGCGATCGCGAGATTCGGGTGACGGGGCGCTTCTCGCGGCGCTTCTATTCGCTGGCCGACCGTCGACTGCGTGCTCGAGTGGCGGCGGCGCGCTCGCGCGAAGGACGCGCCTGGCTTGCGCGTGCGGGGTATTGGAGCCAGGCAGAGCTCTACCGCATCGCGATGCTCTGCGCCCGCGGTCGCGGAACGGCATGAGGCTCTATCGCGGCGTCCTCATCGGCCTCGCGTGCTTGCTCCTCGGCGTGATCCTGGTCGATCGCGTACCCCGCGGCTTGCACACGCGAGGCGGTGACTTCGCCAACTACCACGTCGCGTCGCGGCTCGCGCGCGCGGGAGTCGACCTGACTCCGGCCTACCGCAGCTTTCCTTGGTTCCAGGAGGCGATGGACCGCGAAGGCTATGCGGGCCAGCTTGGGTCCTTCCTTCCCTTTCCGCCCGAGACCGCGCTGCTTCTGTGGCCGATCGCGCCGCTCTCGCCCCACGCCGCGCGCGCCGTCTGGACGATCCTTCAGCTCGCGATGATCGGCGCGTCCGCGGTCTTCCTCGCGCGGTTGGCGCGCGCCCCGCTCTGGGTCGGCGTGCTGCTCTTGGCGCTCTCGGGTGTGGCGCTCGACGGCGAGCTCAAGCAAGGGCAAGCGTACCTGCTTCTCGTAACCGTGATCAGCGGCGGGCTGGTTCTACTCGATAGGAGACGTATGACGGCGTGCGGCTTGGTCTGGGGGCTGCTTCTGCCGCTGAAGTACGCCGCGGCGCCGCTCGTGTTGATCGCGCTCGCGCGCGGGCGATGGCGCGTGGCTATCTCCGCGCTCGCGGCCGCGATGCTCGTCACCGCGGTCGGCGTGCTCCTCTTGGGCGTGCGCGCGCACGAGGTCTTCTTGCTCGAGGTCTTGCCGCGGCACCTGCGCGGCGAGATCCAGCATCCGTACCTCGCGGTCTTTCAGAGCTTCCCGGTGATGTTTCGACGGCTGTTCGTGGCCGAGCCTTCGCTCAATCCGTCGCCGTGGATCGACTCGCCGCGCCTCTTCGTGCTGGCGCGTGAGGCGACGCGCTTCTTCCTGCTCTCGCTGCTCGCGCTGCCGGTCGTGTGGAGCCTCCGCGCCGCGCGGCGGAAGGAGAGCGAGCGGCCCGCCTACGTCCTGGCGCTTCTGTGGGTGCTGGTCGGATCGCCGGCCGGCGCGACCTATCACGCGCTCCTGGCGCTTCCGGCGGCGGCCCTGCTTCTCCGCGATGCGCGACCCAAGAGCTGGGACGCGGCCCTCGTGCTCGCGACCGTCGGCGCGATCGGATTGCCGTGGGCGCTCTGGCTTCGTGACCTCGATCACGGCGCGTGGACGCCGCTCGCGCATGGACGACTCTGGATCTTGGTGGCGCTCTCCCTCGTGGCGATCGGTCGCTACCGGGCAATGATCCCGCGCGCGTTCTTCGCTCGTTGGAGCCTGGCGAGCGTCGTGGTCGCGGCGTTGCTGGCGCTGCTCGCGCGACCTCCGGTTCGCGAACCGGGTGTTGCCTGGCTCAAGACCGCGGAGCCGATCCGTTCCGCGCTCATCCTCGATCGACTCGAGCGACACGGCGATCAGATCGAGGTCACGGCGATTTCCGGCGCGAGCTACGAGCGGTTCGTGGTGGAGGATGCCGCGCCGAGCACGATGCCGAATGAGCCGCTCGCGGCGGATCGAGGGCTTCAGTTTTCCCCTGAGCTTCTCGAAGCGGTGCGCGCGTCCGGGCTCGCCGAGGCCGGTGCTTGCGCGCGCTCTGCTTCCGGCGCTCGCGCCGTCCTCTCCGCACGACGCGGCGGGAACTGGGACCTCTGGCTCTACGAGGTGGGGTCGACGACGCTCCGCCGTTTGACCTGGCATCCCGCGCGCGACAGTTCGCCCGTCTTCCGCGACGAGCAAACGGTCCTCTTCCTCTCCGATCGCGAGCGCGGCATCGCGTGCCCCACGATCTACCGGCTCGAGATTCCGGAGGCGCGCTGATCATGCCGGGAGCGCGGCGCATCGCGATCTTGAAGGCTCTGGACGAATGGGGCGGGAGCATCGCGGCGCGGCTCGTCCCGAAGGCCGCGCGAATCGAGCCGCTCGCTCATCCGCCGGAACACGTGCTCGTGGTCAAGTTCTGGGGGATGGGGAGCCTCATCCTCGCGCGACCGGCGCTCGCGCATCTTCGAGCCGTGTGGCCGAGCGCGCGAATCGACCTGCTGACGCTCCAGGAAAATCTCGAGCTCGCGAGGATGATCCCCGAGCTCGACTCGGCGCACGCGCTCTCGCTCCGTTCCTGGAGCCGCGCGTTGCTTCGACTGGGCTCGCTCTCGCGCCTGCTTCGACGCTCGCGCTACGACCTCGCGCTCGACCTCGAGTTCTTCGCGCATGCGGGGGCGCTCCTGCTCGCGTCGGCGGGGGTGCCGCGGCGCCTCGGTTTCGCGCGGCGTCGCGGCGGGAAGCAGCGGCTGCTTCATCAGGTCGTGCCGTTCCGATCCGACCTTCACGCGGCGGAGAACTTCCTCGCCTTGGCGAAGGCGGCGACCGGAGAAAGCACGAGCGCGGCGGTGGCGCCGCGACCGCTCGGGGGCCGGCTGTCTCCTCGCGGCGCTTACCTCGTCGTGAACGTGAACGCCGGCGCGCTTGCCTATGAACGGCGTTGGCCGCGCGAGCACTTCATCGAGCTCGCGCGACGCCTGCTCGACGCATTCCCCCTCGAGCTCGTGCTCACCGGCTCACACCAGGAGGTCGATTACGTTGGTTCGATAGAGAAAGCGTTGGCCTCGTCGTCGCGCGTGCGGAATCTCGCGGGCAAGCAGTCGATCGAGGAGCTGGCGGCGTGCCTCTCCGGCGCGCGCGCGGTGGTGAGCAGCGACTCCGGTCCCGCGCACCTCGCGGCGGCGCTTGGCCGACCGGTCGTGGTCTTCTTCGGGCCGGAGAGTCCCGCGCGGTACGCCCCGCTCGGTCCAGACGTTCACGTGGTCTACGGCGCGCGCTTCTGCAGCCCGTGCATGACGATCGAAAACGCGAAGACGGTGCGTTGCCCCTACCGCGCCGCGTGCATGCGCGAGCTCGAACCCGTGCGCGTCTGGCCCGCCATCGCGGAGTTTCTGACCAAGCATGTGGGCGCGTGATCGCCGGAGTTGGGGCGCGTGCTCCCTCTGCTCAGCGCCGGCGGGTGACTAGCGTTCCTGCGCCTTCATCGTGCTGTCGGCCTTGGGATCGTTCGCGATCACCTCGCGGTCGAGCCGCTGGCCCGCGGTCTTCATCT
>CAZZAH010000060.1:10316-13721 GCA_964652115.1 uncultured bacterium
TTGCCGGCTTCGGGGCCCGCGATCTGGAGCGAGTCGGGCGGATAGGTCCCGCGCGGCGGCACCGGCTTCCCCTGGCCGAAGTACCGGCCGGTCGGCAACGCGACCACCGGCCCGAGATCGAGCGTGGAGTCCGCGTCGGTCTTCTCCTTGGGCCAGAGGGCGAGTCGCTTGCAAAGGTCGACCCCGGTCGCTTGCATGGTCAGGTACCCGCGCGTTCCATCCCACGGGAGAAGGAAGTCCCCGTTGTCATCGGTCGTGGTTTCCACCTCGCCAGGATAGAGGACCACCTTGACGCCGGTGAGCCCGGTCGCGCCATCCTCCCGCGTGGCGGTGCCGGTGATCGTCCAAGCCGCGCCGGCCGAGGAGAGCGGAAGCGCCGACGGAAGGAGCATGGAAAGGAGCGCGAGAGCCGGACGGAGGGCGCATCGGAAAGTGGAGTGGAATCGCATGCCTTCGGTTTCCTACCTTTCGTACACTGCGGGCTCGACGCCGCCCCGAGGCGGAAGGGACTGAGGCCTGAGAGTACTTTTCGAGAGGCACAAGGTCCAGCTCGCGGCGGAGCGCGGCAGGAGGAGCCCGGGCCGGACGATGACAGAGACGCCGCTCGAACTTTCAGACCTGAAGCTTCTGCACGAGGCGCTCCGCTATCGCGTGAAGCGCGTCTTCGAGCCCGCGGAATCGGTCCGCCTGACCGGCATCCTCGATCGGGTGGAAGAGCTCCTGCTCAATCGCACCGCCGAGGCGCGCGGGCTTCGCCTCTCTCCACCGGAGCAGGACGTGCTCGCGCGACAGGTGTTGGCCTACTGCGCCGAGCTGACCGGGCGTGGCGCCTCCGAGGTCGGCCGCCAGCAAGCGATGCAGCTCAAGCGGCTCGTGGTGACGATCTCCCCGCGCAGCGTGCCGCGGAAGCCGTGGTGGCGCTTCTGGTCGAAGCGCTAGATCGAAGCGCCCACGTTCGCCGCTTCTCCAAAGACGACCTAGCGCTTGTCGTCGCTCGCGAATCGCTCGAGCGTCGCCGTCTTCAAGTCCTTGAAGTGCATCTTGAGGCGTCCGGCCGAGAGGATCACGTCGGAGCCGGGCTGCGCGCGTCGCTTTCGTTCGAGGCGCGCGAGAAGAACCCGCTTGAGCAGAGGCTCCGCCATCATCGCGAGAGGAGACAGAAGCAGCTCGAGCGTGCGTTGCGCCGCCCGCGCGATCCTGTCGCGGCGCCAGAGCTTCTCCGGCGGCCAGGGAGTCGCGTTCGGAAAATGCCCACGCGTCCAGAGGTTGTGATCGAGCAGCCGATCGAAGACCGGCGTCGCCTCGAGCGGCCTCAGGCTGATGAGCTGATGCGCCGTGTAGAGGTCGCGCGCGGCGATCTCCAGGTGCGCTTCGTCGACGATGTAGTTCGCGCAGAAGAGGTGCCGCTTTCCCAACCATCGCGAGCGGACGATCACCGCGGCGTAGACGCAGAAGAGCCTCCCGGGCGCGGTCACCACGAAGAGATCGAGGTCGGCGCGCTCGGGTGAGTTCCGATGCGCGGTGCCGCCGCTGAAGGCGACGAAGCGAAGGTACGGCAGCCGCGCGATCGAGTGGAGCCCGCCCGCGTTCGCGCGAATGAGCCCTTCGTGCGCGTCGAACATGGCGCGACGCGCTTCGATCCACCTCGCTTCGCCTTTCCTCACCAGGTAGCCGTCGTGGCGCTCGATCGACGCGTGAAGCACGGCATCGCCTTGGACCAGCGCGTCGAGCTCGGCGCGGGACGCTTGCTCGCCGATCAGGCCGTGGTGCAGCTCCGCCGGCGTGAGCGGATACCGGAAGATCGCCGCGTACGCGAGCGTCCGGAGAACCGCGGCGCGAAGCGCGGCCGCGCGAACCTCGACGCCCGGATCGGCTACCCGCGCGGCGGCCTCCGACGCGGGAAGGGCGCGGTCGATCGTCCGTTCAACGCCGCCGGTGCGCAGGCTCCCTTCGCGGCCTAGCGCGAGCTCATAGACTCGGAGCGCCTTCTCCGCAGCGTGATCCCAGGTGAAATCGGCCGCGCGCGCGAGGCCCGCCGCGCGTCGTGAAGCGAGGTCCGCGCCATCCAGCCCGCGCACGATGCCGCTCGCGATCGAGCGTTCTTCGAAGGGATCGACCTTGATCGAGGCGTGGCCCGTCACCTCGCGAAGCGAAGGAATGTCGGACACGACGACCGGCGTTCCGACCCGCATCGCCTCGAGCGGCGGCACGCCGAAGCCTTCGTAGAGGGAGGGGAAGACGAGCAGGTCGGCGCCGGCGTAGAGCGCCGGCATCTCCGCGAGCGGAACGTAGTCGAGGAAGCGCACGTCGTCGCGCGCCGCCATCGCGTCGACCGCTTGGAAGATCGGGTCGAACTTCCACCCGCGGCCGCCGACGATCGCGAGCTGATGCGGAATGCCCGGCGAACGCTTGAGCTGCTCGAAGGCCTGCAGGAGCCGCGGCAGGTTCTTCCTCGGCTCGAGCGTGCCGACGAAGAGGAGGTAAGGGCCCGAGAGCTTGTGCTTGGCGCGTACCGACGCGATCCCGGCCGGATCGTCGACCGGTCGATAGAGGTCGGCCGGCGCTGCCGGAACCACATGCACGCGGTCGGGCGGAAGATCGAGATACTCGATGATCTCGCGTCGCGCCGCCTCGGTCACGGTGAGGATCGCGAGCGCGCGCCGCGCCACCAGCGGCATCAGGCCTCGCGTCAGCACGCGCTTCTTCCAGGTGAAGAACTCCGGATGTCGGAACAGCACCATGTCGTGGAAGGTCACGACGAAGGGATGCGCGCGCGCGATGGGCGCATTGAAGTTGATGTAGTGCGTGAGGTCGGGCTTCTCGCGGCGAATCAGCTCCGGCAGGAGGAGCTGCATCCAGATCGCGCGCTTGGCGAAGGTCAGCTGCTCGACCCAGCGCGTTCCCGACGGCATCCCCTCGTCGAAGAGCGGCCGCTTGTTCGCGAAAAGAAGGATCTCCTCCAGCGCATCGGTCTTGGCGAGCGCCCTCACCAGATACTCGACGTGATAGCCGATCCCGCTCTTGGCCGCGGCGAGCGGGGTGGCGTCGACCCCGAGCCTCATCGTGGTACCTCGCTCGCCGCGAAGCAGAGAGCGAGGCCGATCCACAAGGTTCCCATCACGGCGAAGGGTTCGAGCATGTAGTCCAACATACCGTGCAGGAGGAAGGTGACGAGAAGGCTGAATCCCGTCGCGGCCCAGATCGAGCGCGAGGGGGAGAGCGCGCGGCGAAGCAGGCGCGCGGCCAACCACCCGGTCCAGAGCAGAAAGGAGAGCAGGCCGAGCACTCCCGTGCTCGCGAGGAGCTCGAAGTAGAGGCTGTTCGCGTGAAGCTTCGGATCGTAGCTCGCGGAGTCCGGCAGGAACGACGCGTAGTGCCGCCGAAACTGATCGGGCCCGATCCCAA
>CAZZAH010000061.1:0-5278 GCA_964652115.1 uncultured bacterium
AGACGGAGGAGCGGCTCGTGCTGCTCGGGCTCCACACGGTGGGCGATCTCGCCGACTGCGAACCGGCGCGGCTCGAGCGGCTCTTCGGCGAGCACGGACGTCATCTGGCCGAGCTCGCGCGCGGTCGCGATCCGCGAACCGTGATTCCGGATTGGGACGCCAAGTCGTACAGCCACGAGCAGACCTTCGCGCGCGACGTGGAAGATCTCGACGCGCTCGAGGCGATTCTCCTCGATCAATCGATGCGCGTCGCGCGGCGGCTGCGGCAAGACGGCGTCACCGGGCGTGTTGTACAGCTCAAGCTTCGCTTCTCCGACTTTCACACCATCACGCGGCAGGCGACGCTGTCACGGCCGACGCTCGACGCGGATGAGCTCTATCGACGCGGGCGCGAGCTGCTAGCGGCCGCGCTCGAGCTCGACGCCGAAGGGCGACCGGTCCGCTTGATCGGCATCGGCGCGCACGGCATCCGGCCGGCAGAGGAAGAAGCGCTCGATCTCTTCCTTCCCTCGGTGAACGATTCCAAGAGCCGGAAGCTCGCCGACGTGATCGACCGCATCGAGGATCGCTTCGGCCGCGGCAAGGTCACGCGCGCGAAGATCCTCGGCGCCGAGGGGATCGAAGGCACCGGCACGCCGGGCGATCGGGATCTCGAACGCTAGGCGCCGCTTCGGTCCGAATGTCGATTCCGGTAGGCCAGTCCTTACCGGAGCGATGCGCCCTACGGCGCGAGCCCGACGGTCAGCGCGGTGTGGACCACCCAGTTGCTCGCGGCCACGTCGAACGGCACGGTCCGGCCGACCAAGGTGATGCGGTCGAACTGAACGTCGTAGCGCCGCACGCCGAAGCTCGCCGTCGCTCGCCGATTCGGAGCAATGCGGGCGAACTCGAGGCCGAGCACGCTCGCGTTGCCGCGGAAGCCGTCGTCCTGCTTGTCGAGGTAGCTGATGTCGGCGGTCCCGGCGACCACAAACAGCGCGGCTTCACCTCGCGCCAGGTTCCGCTGCGCGATCGACAGCAGGTTGAGCTTGGCGACGTACTCGCTGAAGTCGTAGTCCATCGGGATCTCGATCGCCGGCTGCTGGCCGAACATGCCGCTCCGCCGGATGGTGTGGGACGAGTCACCGCGGCGAAGCTCCAACTGGGCCAGATTCCGGTAGCCGCAGGTGATCGAGTAGGAGAAGTCGAAGCCGAGGCCGAGCGCGACACCGTCGCCGAAGAGGCTCGTGATTCCATCCGACGACAGGATCGCCATCCCGGAGCCGCCCCCGAAATGGAAGTACAAGCCGCTGCCCTTGGGCGGTGCCGGCGTCGATCCGATGGCCGTCGGAGTGTCGGCGGTCGCCGATTCCGGGGGAGTCGTTTGCCCCTCGGGCTCGGCGGCGACGGCCGTGACGCCCCATAGCGTCGCGAACAAGGGGAGAAGCGGGGAGAGCTTCGAGCGGTTCATGTTCCCCTCCTGGTGAAGTGATACGAGCAGGCCACTCGGGGCGAATTCAGAGTGCTATCCTCCGCGCGCTGACCAAAGCTCCGTTCTGTCACCGCAACGGCACCTCGCCCAGCTTGACGGCACATGCCGGGCCGCGCCGCCGATGCACGCGAAGGACCATGGAAACGCCGTCTCTCCGCTCACTCGAGCTCTCCTTCTCGACTCCCGGCGCCTTCGGTGTGCTGGAGGAGATCGTCGTCGGCTATGCCGAAGGGCCGCCGCGCCGGCGAGTGCGGGGCACCCACTGGAAGTCGAACGCTCGGACCGACGCGCTCGCCGCCGCCGTCGCGCTTCTCGTGCTTCGCGAGGACGATGGGCCCGCGCTCCTCGACAGCCGGAACGGCGCGGCCGAGGCGAAGCTCTGTGCCCGTCTCCACGACCTGTGGTTCAGCCCGCGGAAGCGGATCGAGTCGCACTGGTTGGACGCGGTCTTCGACGAAGGGACGGAGGGACTCGCCTCTCCGCTCGCCATGGTGCTGACGAGAAGCGGCCGTCGTGAATCGGCGAGCTTTCGGCTGGCCGAGGGGCTGACGCCGAGCCAGGTGCGCTTCACGCGCGGCGGTCAACCTTGCGAGCCCGAGCAGCTCTGGGCCTTCGTCGGCCTGCGCTTCGGCATCGCGCGCCCCCTACCGGGGCCGAGTGCTCGTCTGCCGGTCTATCGAACCAGCCTCGTCGGGCGGGAGGCCGATCTCGAACGTCTGCCCGCATTGCTGCGCGAACGGCGGCTCGTGACCCTCATCGGCCCATCCGGCGTCGGCAAGACGCGCCTCGCGATCGAGATCGCCGCGCGTGCGAACAGGTTCGCGGAGGGCACGCGCCTCGTCGATCTCTCGGTGGCGCGAACGCGGGAGCAGGCGATCCATCGCGTGCGGGAGTTGGTGGAGGCGACCCCGGGCGATCCGCGTTCGCTGAGCGAGCTCCTTCGCGGCCGCGCCATGCTTCTGCTGCTCGACAACTGCGAGACGGTGTTGGCGGCGGCGGCGGAGATCGCGGCGACGATCCTTGAAGTCGCGTCGGAGAGCAGCATCCTGGCGACCGCGCTCGAGCCTTTGGGCGCGCACGGCGAGACCTGCTATCGCCTGCTTCCCCTCGCGCTACCTCCGGCGGTGAGTCCGGCGAGCGAGGCACTGCTCGCTCCTTCCGTTCGCCTCTTCCTCGATCGCACCGCCGCCGCGATCTCCGCGGAGGCGGCGCCACCCAACGCGGAGGATGTGCGTTCGATCCTCGCGATCTGCCGCAACGTTGGTGGGCTGCCGCTCGGCATCGAGTTGGCGGCGGCGGCCGCGCGACGTTTCTCGCTCGCCGACGTGGAGAAGCTCCTGCTCGCGCACCTGGACGTGGTCGAAGGGGACGATCGCGCGCTCGCGCCGAGGCACGCGTCGCTGCACGCGCTCTTCAGCTGGACTCGTGGGCTTCTCTCCGCTCAAGAGAGGAAGATCCTCGCCTGCCTCGCGGTCTTCCCCTATGACTGGTCGCTCGATGCCGCCTGCGCGATCTGCCGTGCGGTCGGCATCGGACAGAGCACGGCGCTCCGTGCTCACGCGCGGTTGGTGGACCTCTCGATCGTGCAGCTCGACGCGCAGCATCGCTTCACGATGTTGCCGTCGCTTCGTTGCTTCGCTCACGACTCGTTGAGCTCGTCGTCGTTCGCCGAAGGCATCCGCCACGCGTTCCAGGGCCACTTCCTGTCGCTGGCCGAATCCGGTGGGGAGACGGGGCGACTGCTCACCGAGGCGGCGAGCCTCCGTCAGGCTGCGCTCCTGGCGTGCGAGGACGGGCGAGCGGACATCGCGGCGCGCTTCGTCGATGCGCTCTACCCGATGTGGCTCGCGACCGGCACCTGGATCGATGGGGTGGAGATCTGCCATCGAACGCTGGCGCTGCCCGGGACGGACCGCGATCGGGAAACACGTCTGCTGCTCGCGGCGGCCGGGCTCGAGTATCGCCTCGGCGAGATCGAGGCGAGCGGCGCTCACTACGCTCGTGCGCATGCACTCCTCGCGCGGGAAGCCGAGCGAGGCGATGGCTTCACCCCGCCCGATTCCGACGCGAGGCGCGCCATGCTCGCCCATGTGGTGCACGGGCTCGGCGCGGTCGCCTTTCGAACCGGGCATCTCGATGAGGCGGAGAGCTACTTCTCGCAGGCGGCGGCGATCTGGAGCGAACGTGGCGACGAGAAGAATCTGCTGAACGTGTCGAACAACCTCGCGGCGATCGCCGCGGCGCAGGGTCGCTTGGAGCAGGCCGGCGCACGCTTCGCCGGCGTGGCCGAGCTGGCGAGCCGAGCGGGCGACCGCCGCATCCTCGCGAGCGCCCTCATGAACTGCGGCCTGGTCCACTGGCGCGAGGGCCAGTCCGACGTGGCCCGCGACTACTTCGAGCGCAGCCTCGAAATCTTCCGCGAGATGAACGACCTCTGGGGCGAAGCGAACGTCTGCAACAGCCTCGCGGTGCTCGCGCTCGGCATCGGCGACCGCGAGCAGTGCGCGGCCCACCACGCGCGGAGTCTGGACTTGCGGGTGAAGTTGGGCGACCGCGCCGGCATCGTCGCCTCGCTCGAGGGATTCGCCAGCCACGCGGCGGCGAGTCGACAACCGGTCCGCGCGCTCCGCCTGCTCGCCGCCGCGCGCGCGCAGAGGGCGGCGACGCAACTCGAGCTGACCGCCGACAATCGCGAGGGAGTGGACCGTGCGCTGGCCGAGTCGCGCGCGCAGATCTCCGCGGCAGAGAGCGAGGTCGAGGAGCGGATCGGCGCGTCGTTCAGTCTGGAGGAGGCGATTGCCTTCGCGTTGGGAGTTAGAGGTCCAAGCCGTGCCGGCGAAGCCCGGCCATGATCTGATCCGCGGTGCCCTCCGCCGGACGGATCGCCTCCGCGCGCCAGCCCGCCTCTCGCGCCGCCGCGATGTTCTCCTCGCGGTCGTCGAAGAAGAGGATCTCTTCCGGCGCCGCGCCGAGCGTGCGGGCGGCAGCGTCGTAGATCTGGCGGTCGGGCTTCGCCATTCCGAGGAGATGGCTCGCGAGCTTCTGATCGAGCGCGCGGAATGCGCGCCACCGATCCGGCGGGGCGGCCGGGTCGTGCATCACGTCCCAGTGAAACGCGTTGGTGTTGCTGAGGCAGGCGGTGGTGAGCCCTCGCTCCTTGGCGGCGGAGACCACGGAGTGCACGCCGTCGTGCTCGCCGATCAGAATCGCTCGATGAAGGCGCGCCACTTCCTCCGCGGAGCATCGATAACCGTAGAGGGCGGCCACCCGCTCGAAGTATTCCTCGTTCGAGAGGAGCCCGAGGTCGTGCTCGCGATAGAGGCGAAAGCGGCCTTCGCGCTCCGCGGTCGACTCCACGCCGATCCGATCGGGCAGCTCGGCGTGCGCGGCGGCCTCGGTCCAGTCATGACAGATGCGTACGACCACGTCGCCAAGATCGAGACAGAGGACACGGGGAGGATTGCGCATGGCGCGCAGGGTATCGATTCCGCGGTCATTTAGGCTACTCGCGATCGGCGCCGTGGCGGCAACGGCGGCGGTGCTCGTGTCGGGATTTGCGTCGAGCGCCCGCGCCGACGCGCTCTTCGGAGATGACGTCGAGGTCGGCGGCTTCGCCGGGCCCGAGGTGCGCTTCTCGTCGCTCGACGGCGACGTCGGCATCTTCCTCGGCGCCGAAGGGGGCTGGATCTTGAACCATCGTTGGATCGTGGGTGGCGCAGGCTACGCGCTGGTCAACGACCACGAGATCGACTTTCCGCCGCCTGCCGTGCCGGGGAAGATCGACATGGGCTACGGCGGCCTCTACCT
>CAZZAH010000061.1:5378-8209 GCA_964652115.1 uncultured bacterium
GATCTCTCGGGCGCGTCGTTCGGGCTCGGCGTTCGGGTCGGGAGCTTCTGAGCCGACACAACGCGGGGCTTCCCCTCGTGCCGCGCTCCGCTTAGGCTCCGCGCCGTGCACAAGACACGCATCGTCGCCACGGTCGGGCCCGCCTGCGCCACCACCAGCGACCTCGGCCGGATGATCCAGGCCGGGGTCGACGTGCTCCGCTTCAATCTCTCGCACGGCAATCACCAGTCGCATGGCGCCGCCATCCGCTGCGCGCGCGAGGCCGCGGCCAAGCTCGGCCGCACGGTCGGCATCCTGCTCGATCTGCAGGGACCGAAGGTGCGCACGGCGAAGAACGAGGGCGGGACGCTGATTCCGCTGCGTCGCGGCGACGAGCTGCGGGTGGCGACCGGGCGCGGCTACTCCACGCCGGAGCAGATCGTGGTCGACTATCCGGGCCTCGTGACCGATCTGCGCGTCGGCGATCGCGTGCTGATCGACGACGGCAAGCTCGCCCTGCAAGTCATGCGGAAGGGACGTCAGGCGCTCACCATGCGCGTCCTACGCGGCGGGCCGCTCAAGTCTCGCGCAGGCGTGAACATCCCCGCGCGACCGCTTCGCTTGAACGTCCCCACCGACAAGGATCGACGCGACGCGGCCTTCGCCTTCGAGCAGAGTGCCGATTTCATCGCGCTCTCCTTCGTGCGCGAGGCGAGCGACGTGGAGCGATTGAAGAGCCTGCTCGCGCGACGTGGTGGTCGTCAGCCCCTGATCGTGGCCAAGATCGAGAAGCCCTCAGCCCTCGATCATCTCGACGAGATCCTCGCCGTTTCGGACGGCGTGATGGTGGCGCGTGGCGACTTAGGCGTCGAGCTCTCGCTCGAGCGCGTGCCGGTGTGGCAGAAGGAGATCCTGCTCCGCGCGCGGCATCGCGGCGTCTTCACCATCACCGCCACCCAGATGCTCGAGTCGATGGTCCACAGCCCGACGCCGACGCGCGCTGAGGTCTCCGACGTCGCGAACGCGATCTTCGACGGCAGTGACGCGGTCATGCTCTCCGGCGAGACCGCGAGCGGCGAGTACCCGATCGAGGCGGTCCGCATGCTCAGCAAGATCGCGCGCGAGGCGGAGCGGCATCTCGATCATCACGCCTTCGATTACATCGAGGAGGACGCGTCGCGCTCTCGGGATCAGCGCTTCGCCATGGTCGAGGCGGCGAAGCAGCTCGCGACCCGTGCGCACGCCAAGCGCATCGTGGTCTTTACGCTTTCGGGCACGACCGCGCGGCTGCTTGCTTCTCGGCGTCCGTCGGTCGAGGTCATCGCGCTCACGCCGAGCGAGGAGACGCGCCGCGCGCTGTCGCTGGCGTGGAATACGCGCTCGTTGCTTCTCCCGCGCGTCTCGAGCACCGACCAGATGATGCGGAACGGCCTCCATCTCGTGAAGCGCGCGCGCCTGGCGTCGAAGGGCGACGTGGTCGTGCTGCTCGCGGGCGCGGCGAATCTGCCTCAGGCGACGAACATGCTTCGGCTCGTGACGCTCTGACGCGAAGCGCTACCCCGGCAGCCCGTAGCTCAACCGAAACCGCGCGCGCACCTCACCCACCGTTTCGTCGCGATGATTGAGTACGAGCTGGCGGTGATACGAGGCCATCGTCTCCTCCGCCTCGGTCGGCAAGAGCCCCAGCTGGAAGAGCGCCTCGAGCGAGGCGGCGTCGCGCGCGCGCTGGGCGCCGTCCTCGACCTTGAGCGCGATGCCGAAGGCGCGACCTTCCTTGATCACCGCCATCGCGTACGCGCCCTCCGCGCCGCTCTTCGCGACGAGCGGGATGTCGAGCGCGGCCGCGGCGTTCATCAAATCGGTGCAGAGCCGGCCGCGCGTGCCGCCGATCAGTGCTGGGTGTCTGCGCATCGCGCCCCACACGCGGGTCAGCCCTTCGCGAATCGAAACCGGGAAGGCGTTCTCCGCCTCGAGATCGAAGGCCGAGGCGTGGGCTTCGTCTTCCTCCCACTCGGGATCGGCGGTGGGACTTTGCATCGGCACCCCTTCGCCGACGGCCGCGAGGCGCGCGAAGGCGAGGGCGAAGGCACGAAGCGGAAGGTGATAGGTCGGCGCGGTGCAGCCGTCGATCGCCACATCGACCTCGCCCGCGTCGAGCCCGGCGAGGAAGGCGAGGAGCCCGCGGATCGCGACCTGGACCGCGTGCTCGGGATCGACGTAATCCTCGAGGCTCAAGCCGAGATGCTTCGCGGTCACGAGCATGCCCGCATGTTTTCCCGAGCAGTTGTTGTGGAAGACGTTCGGCTCCGTCTTGGCCGCGGCGAGCGCGCGACGCGCGTGGCTGTCGAAGGGTGGATGAATGCCGCAGCGAAGGAGCGATGGATCGACCTTCGCCTTCTGAAGCAGGCTCGCGACCAGGCGAACGTGCTCGGGCTCACCGCTGTGCGACGCGCTCACCACCGCGAGCTCCTCTTCCGTCACGCCGAACGCATCGGCCGCGCCGGAGCAGACGAGCGCCAGCGCCTGGAATGGCTTCGCGCAGGAGCGGACGAAGATCGGTTGGATCGGATGACCCAAGGAGGCGACGAGCCGCCCGTTCATGTCCACCACCGCCATGGCGCCGCGATGGCTCGACTCGACCCAATCGCCGCGCGTGACCTCGACCATCGGAACGAAGGCTTGGTGATTCACATTCCCCTCGTGCTTCCCTGCTCGCTCGATCCGGACGTCCCTGTCCGGCCGCGTGGCGCCCTTGCCGATCCCATCCTGGGAAAGAGGCAACGGGCAGCTGGACTCGAGCTTCGATCAACAATCGGCTCGAGCGACCCGCTTCTTCTGGCATTCGTGAAGTC
>CAZZAH010000061.1:8309-13574 GCA_964652115.1 uncultured bacterium
CCGATCGCCTCCGCCAGCGTCATCCAGACGAAGTGGAACGGACGGAGCGTGGTCGGCGCCACCAGACCGAGCAGCAAGAGCGCGCCGCCCAGCGCGAAGCAGGCGAGGGGCGGGACCTTGCCGTGAAAGACGAGCTGCGCGAGGCCGAGCAGGCCGAACGCGATCCCGACCACCACGCCGGTGTTTCGTAGCTGCTTCTTCGTCGCGTGCCAGTGGGACATCGTGCTCCTGCCTGCTCCTACCTGCTCGGGCGCGCCGCGCTAGTCGAGCTGGAATTCCTCGCGCCAGTTGCTGTCTTCGGTCAGGGCCGCCTGCTCCGACTTCTCGAGCAGAAAATCGCCGAGCACCAGGTTGTCGATCTCGGTCCGCATGAAGCAGCGATAGGCGTCGCGCGGCGTGCAGACGATCGGCTCGCCGCGCACGTTGAACGAGGTATTGATGATCACCGGGCAGCCGGTCTTCTCGCGGAAGGCGTCGATCAAGGCGTAGTAGCGCGGGTTGTCCTCGCGCCCCACCGTCTGCAGCCGCGCCGAGTAGTCGACGTGCGTGATCGCCGGCACCTCGGAGCGCAGCACGTTCAGCTTGTCGATGCCGAAGAGCGAGTCCGTTCCGGCCGGCACCGGCACGCGATGCTCGGGACGCACGTCGGCGGTGAGCAGCATGTAGGGGCTCGGGCGATCGATCTCGAACCACTCCGACACGCGATCCTCGAGCACGCTCGGCGCGAAGGGCCGGAACGACTCGCGGAACTTGATCTTGAGGTTCATCGTGGTCTGCATGTGCCGTGAGCGCGCGTCGCCGATGATCGAGCGATTGCCGAGCGCGCGCGGGCCGAACTCCATCCGACCCTGAAACCAGCCGATCACCTTCTCCTGCTTCAAGAGCTCGGCCACCGCGGGGATGAGCTCGTGCTCCGGCAGGCGTCGATAGCTCGCGCCGATCTCGCGGAGCGTGGCCTCGATCTCCTCGCTCGAATACTCGGGCCCAAGATACGAGGCCTTCTGGCGATCGCGGCCGTTGCCCGGCGTGCGCGGCTTGCCGTTCGCGTGGTACCAGGCGACGAGCGCGGCACCGAGCGCGCCGCCCGCATCACCCGCCGCCGGCTGGATCCAGATCTCGTCGAAGATGCGCTCGCGAAGAATCTTCCCGTTCGCCACGCAGTTGAGCGCGACTCCGCCCGCGAGGCAGAGGTTCTTCTCACCGGTGACCTTCCGCACATGGCGCGCCATCCGGATCATCGCCATCTCGGTCACGACCTGCACCGACGCCGCCAAATCCATCTCGCGCTGCGTGAGCTTCGATTCGGGGGCGCGCGCCGGTCCGCCGAAGAGCTCGCCGAAGCGACCGTTGGTCATCTTGAGCCCGGCGCAGTAGTCGAAGTAGCCCATGTTCATCTTGATCGAGCCGTCGTCGCGGAGGTCGATCAGCTCGCGCAGAATGAGGTCGACGTACTTCGGCTCGCCGTACGGTGCCAGGCCCATCAGCTTGTATTCGCCGGAATTGACGCGGAAGCCGGTGAAGTAGGTGAAGGCGGAGTAGAGCATGCCCAGCGAGTGGGGGAATCGGATCTCGCCCAGAAGCTTCACGCGGTTGCCTTCGCCGACGCCGAAGCTGGTCGTGGCCCACTCGCCGACGCCGTCCGCGGTCAGGATCGCGGCGCGCTCAAACGGCGAAGGAAAGAACGCCGAGGCCGCATGCGATTCGTGATGCTCCGGGTAGAGAAGCTTCCCTTCGTAGTTGAGCTCGCGGCGGATCGCGTCGGCCAAGAAGAGCTTCTGCCGCGTCCAGAGTGGCATCGACTTCAAGAAGGAGCCGAAGCCGCGCGGCGCGTAGGTCAGATAGGTCTGGAGCAGTCGATCAAACTTGAGGAGCGGCTTGTCGTAGAACGTGACCGCATCCAGGTCGGAGACCTTGATCCCGGGAACGCCGAGGCAATACCGCACCGACTGCCTCGGAAAATCGTGATCGTGCTTCTTCCGTGTGAAGCGTTCTTCCTGCGCGGCCGCGACGATCTCGCCGTCGACCAAAAGGCAGGCGGCGCTATCGTGGTAGTAGGCGGAAATCCCCAATATCTTCATGACATTCCGCACGTGAGCGGGCGATCGATGCGCCGCAACTGGCCGTCCTCTCCCAGGTCTAGAAGAGGGCGTAGATGAAGGGGGCCAAAGCCGATCCTTGGGCGAACGCGAGCATGGCGCCCAGGATGACCAGCACGAGCATGAGGGGTAGAAGCCACCAGCGCTTCCCGTGCTTGGCGAAGAGCAGCAGCTCCTTGAAGATTCCGAAGCGACTCAAGCGTCTCTCCCCTTGGCCTGGATGGATTGGAGGGACCCGCGCGCACGGGTGCACCAACGCGTACATTCGAGTGTAGGGGATCGCCCCGCGGATCACAAAGCCTGGTCTGGCACAAAGCCGCGCTCGCATCGCGCCCGATCCGGCAACGGGTTGAAGTCCCGCCGGATCGCTTGCTAGACTGCCCGCCTACCGTGCCATCGTGAGGGGAGATCGAGGATGACCAAGCCTTCGGGCCCATCGGACGAAGAGCGACGCAAAAAGCCCCAATCCGGCACGAACCCGCCTCCTCGACTGAGCGCCGGCGCTCGTCTCGTGCTCATCGTCTTCGGCATCGCCCTGGCGCTCGGGCTCGTCTTCGCCTTCGAGGGCGTGCTTCGAATGACGAAGTACGGCCCCGACCTCCGCGTCTTCAAGGAGAAGCAGATCCTTGGGGTCGACTACTGGGAGTTCAACCGGGACATCAGCCTTCGCTTCTTCCCGCCCGAGATGGCGAAGCCGCCCGGCTTCGAGCGCTTCCCGAAGGCGAAGGCGCCCGATGCCTACCGCATCTTCTCGCTCGGCGAGTCGTCGACCCAGGGTGATCCCTACGGTCCGCAGGCGTCGTTCTCGGCCTTCCTGCGCGAGATGCTCAGCGACCTCCACCCCGACCGCAAGATCGAGATGGTGAACTGCGGGGTCATCGCCATCAGCAGCGCCGACGTGCTCGACATGGTGCCCGAGATCCTGAAGCAGAAGCCCGACGCGCTCCTCCTCTACGTCGGCCACAACGAAGCCTACGGCGCCGACGGCGTCCTCTCCGGCATCCGCGGATCGATCAGCAGCCGCGAGATGATGAAAGCGCGCCTCGCCTTCCGCAACTCGCGCATCGGCCTCCTCTATCAGGACCTGATGCGGAAGCGCGCGAAGTCCGCGCCGAAGGAAGGCTTCGGCATGGACACGATGAAGGGGAAATACCTCCCGCGCGGGAGCAAGCTTCACCAGCAGATGCTCGAGATCTATCGCGGCAACCTGACCGAGATGATCGAGCGCGCGCGCAAGCAGGGCGTGGCGGTGATTCTCTGCACCACGGTCGCGAACCAGCGCGATCAATCACCGATGGGCTCGGCGCACGGACCGAAATTCCAGGCGAGCACGCTAGCGGAGTGGAACAGCGGGTGGGACGCGGGCAAGGCGGCGATGAACGCGCGCCACTGGGACGACGGCGCTACCGCGCTCCGGAAGGTCGTGACCCTCGACCCGAGCTACTCCGAAGCCTGTTTCCGCCTCGCGCGCTGCCTCGATCCGCGGACTCGTGGCGCCGGCGCGGCGACGGACAGCGCTGCCGCAGGGAGTGTTGTCCCAGGGACGGACCTCGCGGCGGCACGCGAGCAGTACCTGAACGCGCGCGACGAGGACATCGTTCACTTCCGCGCCTGCTCCGATCAGAACCGCGTGGTGCGCGAGGTGGCGAAGGCCGAGCAAGCGAAGGGCGCGAAGCTTCTCCTGGTCGACCTCGATCAGGAGCTTTCCGCGATCTCGCCCGATCAGATCCCGGGGCATGAGTTCTTCACCGAGCACGTCCACCCGTACACGACGAGCCACGCCTGGATCGGCCGCCAGATCTGTCGCGCGATGAGCGAGAACCCCGGCTTCTCCACCCTCGGCGCAGCCGACGCCGCGAGCCTTCCGCCGACCCCGGCATATCTCCAGCGGATGGGTCTCTCGGCGATCGACGAGGCGACCGGTCTGGTGCTCACGGTGCAGCACAAGCAGTCGAAGTGGCCCTTCACCGAGGCATACGAGAACCGCGCCGCGGTCGGCTTCCTTCAGCAGCGCATCAATGAGCTCGCGGCTCACATGGACTCGATCGACGTCGGTGTCTTCGCCCAGATCGCGAAGGGCAGCTTCCTCGACGGCTTCGACTACGGCGCGCGCCATCAGGAGATCGGGAAGAACGCGCAGATGGCGAAGAAGGTCGACAAGGCGATCCGCGAGTTCGAGAACTGCAGCCGCTACTGGGGACCGTGGGCGGACATGACCCTCTACCTCGCGCACGCGACGCTGCAGGCGCATCAGGACGCGCGCTCCGACAGCCTGCTCGACGTCGCCGAGCGCCTCGATCCGACGCTCAATCGCGTGCACTACATCCGCGCGCTCCTGCGGCAGCAACAGGGACGACCGGGCGACGCGAAGACCGAGCTCCTTACCTTCATCAAGAAGGAACCGACGGGCCGAATGGCCGATGCGGCCCGTCGGATGTTGTCCACGCTCTAGTCGGTCGCTGGCCGCTCGCTAGCGCGGCACCGAGGCGAGCGACCGCTCGAATCGCGCCAGACCTTCCATCAGCACGTCGTGCGGAACGTTGAGCGACGGTCTGAAGCGGATCGACCTCTCGCCGCTCGGCAGCATCACCACGCCCTCGCGCCAGGCGGCGTCGAGAACCGCTTTCCGCTCCGTCGCGTCGCGCAGATCACCGGCGCAGAAGAGCCCGAGCCCGCGGATGTTCGAGAGCCGCCCATCGAGGCGACCGGCGATGCGCTCGAGCTCCGTGCGGAGATGCACGCCTTCCTCGCGGGCGTGCTCGACCAGCTTCTCCTCCTCGATGATCTCGAGGTAGAGGCGGGCGCGCACCATGTCGATCAGGTTGCCGCCCCAGGTCGAGTTGATGCGGCTCGAGACCTTGAAGACGTTGCCCGGCACCTCGTCGATGCGCGTTCCGCTGAAGAAACCACACACCTGCATCTTCTTGCCGAAGACGACGAGGTCGGGCTCGACGCCGAAGTTCTGATGCGCCCACCACTGTCCGGTCAGGCCGACGCCGGTCTGCACCTCGTCGAAGATGAGGAGGAACTCGTGCTCGTCCGCCAGGCGGCGCAGCGTGTGGAAGAACTCCGGGCGGAAGTGGTTGTCGCCGCCTTCGCCCTGGATCGGCTCCAGGATCAGCGCGGCAATGTCGTCGCGGTTCTTCTCCACCGCCTCGACGATCTCGCG
>CAZZAH010000062.1:0-13495 GCA_964652115.1 uncultured bacterium
GCGCAGAAGCCCGACATCGCGGCGCCAGGCGAGGGGATCATGGCGGTCAAGGCGGCCGAGCACGAGCAGGCGGCCAATCAAACCGATCCCGACGGCGTTCACATGATCATCTCGGGCACCTCGATGGCGACGCCGCACGTGGCGGGCGTGATCGCGCTCATGCTCGAGAAGAAGCCCAACCTCACCGCGACCGAGATCAAGACGATCCTCGCGCAGACCGCGCGTCACGACGCCTTCACCGGCTCCGGCTGGAACAAGGAGTTCGGCAACGGCAAGATCGACGCGAAGGCTGCGGTCGACGCGGTCACGGGCGGCGGCGCGAACTGCGCGACCACAAGCGGCGATGCCAACTTGGACAACGCGGTCAACGTGCTCGATCTCGTCGCCACCGTGAACGACATCTTGGGCACCGTGCCGCTCGGCACCGGACGCGCCTGCGCCGACATCAACGGCGACAACCTCATTCGTGTCGACGACGTGGTCGGCATCGTGAACGCGATCCTGGCCGCGCGTCGTCTTCCGCTGCCGGGCGACATCGACTCCGGCCGGCCGATCGCGTGGGCCGAGAGCATCGAGCAGTCGTCCTTCCGCTTCGCCTTCGAAGCGGGTCGCGTCGGTGGACTTCAGATGACGTACATCCTGCCGCGCGGCTACGAGGCGAGTGGCAAACCGCGCCTGATCGGCGCCAACAATGGCACCTCGATCGAAACGCGCGAGGCGAACGGCCAGACGCTGCTCATTGCGTACAACCAGAGCGGCGCGCTCGCCGCAGACTCCAAGCTCACGCTCGAGGTGCCGTACTCCTATTCGTGGGACGGCGACGCCAGCGCGCGCGACTTCGCGGTCACGAGCCTCCTGATGGTCGATCGTCGCGGCGAGACCTTGGCCTTGGCGGAAGAGCCGAGCCCCGAGATCGGCGTCGGCGACGGACGCGAGATCGCGAGCCTGCTGCGCGAGACTCGCCCGAATCCGGTGCATGGATTGACCGAGGTAAACTACGACCTCGCGGTCTCCGGCCCCGTCACCGTTTCGCTTTATGACGCCGCGGGCCGCAAGGTGCGCGAGCTCTACCAGGGCTACCAGATCGCCGGCGCCCACCGCTTGCAGTGGGATGGCCGCGATGCTTCAGGTCGCGAGCTGCCCGACGGCGCGTACTTCTTGAAGCTCGCCACCTCGCGCGGTGGCGACAGCCAGAAGGTCCTCGTCCTCAAGTAGCATGCGAAGGGTCGGCAGGGCGCGGCCCTTCCGACCACGAGCTCTCGGTCGTGCAAGGTGCAAGGCGCGGTCCCCCCGCGTCGTGCACTCTGCTCAGGCACGCGTCCGCGCTCACCTCGACGCGCGTGCGTGAGTCGACGGCTCGCTTCCGCGTTCCGGTCCGTAACAGGGCTCAATATGCGTGGCAGCGCTCCCGATGCTTATGTCGGCGGGCTCGACGCGCGGCCGCGCGCGACGGGAACAGATTCGGCACGTGGTTTTAGAGCGCCTTTCCCCGGAACTCTCGACCCAAGGCAACACGGGAAGGAACGTGGATACCGAAACCCTGGTCAAGCCGGAGAGAATCCTCGTGGTGGAAGACGAGCCGTCGCTACGGCTCCTGCTTCGCACCATGCTCGAGAACGCCGGATATAGCGTGCGACTGGCGGAGGACGGGCAGTTCGGCCTCGAGGCGGTGAACGAGGAAGCGCCCGACCTCATCCTCTTGGACGTGATGATGCCGCGCATGGACGGCTACGAGCTCTGCCGTCGTCTGAAGTCGAACTACACGACCTCGCAGATCCCGATCATCATGCTGACCGCGAAGGCGGAGGCGGACGATCGGCTCGCCGGCCTGAACTACGGCGCCAACGACTACCTGGCCAAGCCCTACGAGCAGCGAGAGCTCCTGGTCCGCGTGCGCAATCTGCTCCAGTGGGGCAAGGTGCAGCGTGACGCCAACCCTCTGACCGGGTTGCCGGGCAATCACGTGATCGAGCGTGAGCTCTCCGAGCGGATCGCCAAGGCCGAACCCTTCGTCTTCATGTACCTCGACATCGACAATTTCAAAGCGTTCAACGATTTTTACAGCTACCAGAAGGGCGATCAGGCGCTTCGACTCTGCGCGCTCATCCTGCGGCAGACGGTCGATCGCGTCGGCGTCCCCGGCGACTTCGTCGGCCACATCGGCGGCGACGACTTCGTCCTGATCATGAAGCCCGACTGCGCACGCGAGGTCGGGGCCGAGGTGATTCGACGTTTCGATGAGGAAGTACCCGAGCTCTACAGCGCGACGGATCGTGCTCGCGGGTACATCCAGGTCGTCAACCGTCAGGGAGAGCTCGAACGATACGGGCTCATGACCCTGACCATTGCCGCCGTCTCGAGCGAGGCGCGGTCCATTACGCACATCGCACAGGTCTCCGACATCGCGGCGCAGCTCAAGCATTACGGCAAGGAGCAGAAGCGCAGCGTGGTCGTCTGGGATCGACGCGGCGGCGCGTAGGGACGAGCGCCTCTTCAGGGAGGAGTCGAGGTGGATCGCAAGCGCATCCTGGTCGTGGACGACGAGATCTACATCGTCCACATCCTCGAGTTCAGCCTCACCATGGAAGGGTATGAGGTGGCCACGGCGTCCGACGGCGAAGAGGCGCTGCGGAAGATCGAGGAAGACCGGCCCGACCTGGTCGTGCTCGACATCATGATGCCGAGGCTCGACGGTTACGAGGTCTGTCGCCGGCTCCGTCAGAGCGAGGACACGGCGACCCTGCCGGTGATCCTGCTCTCGGCCAAGGGTCGACCGGTCGATCGCGAGGTCGGTCTCGAGGTCGGCGCGGATGACTACATCGTGAAGCCTTTCAGCCCGCGTCGGCTCTTGGAGAAGATCCGCGAGCTCCTCGCCCGCGAACGGATGGGGGAGGCCTCGGGCTTCTAGCTTCGGCGCCCCTTCGGTTAGTCTCCGCTCGTGAGCGAGACGCCGAACGAACCCGCCAGCGCATCGTCCCGCCGCGTGACCGGACCTCGCGTCGCGCCGGAGAAGAGCTACGCCGAGATCGCGCTCCCGACCGCGCTCCGCCAGACCTTCACCTACTCCGTCCCGCCGAAGCTGCGTCCCGGGCTCGAGCTCGGCCATCGCGTAAACGTGCGCTTCGGCCCGCGCGCGATGGCCGGTTACGTCGTCGGCTTTCGCCGCGAGAAGCCGAAGCTCGCGCGCATCCGTCCGGTGGTCAGCATCCAACCGAGCGAGGTGCTCTTTCCGCCGGAGATCCTGGCCCTGACGCGTTGGGTCGCGGACTACTACCTGGCGAGCTGGGGGCAAGTGCTCGAGACCGCCCTGCCTCGCACCGTGCGCAGCGGCACGAACGCCCGCGCGGCGAAGGACCCCGGCATCGACCTGGTGGAAGCGATCGCGGCGCATCCGCTCTTTCCGCAGCAGATCCGCGCGGTCGAGAGCATCCTCGATGCGCTGCGACGCTCGAGCTTCACCGCCTTCCTTCTGCACGGCGTGACCGGTAGCGGGAAGACCGAGGTCTATCTCGAGGCCGCCGCGCAGGTGATGAGCGAAGGCGGTTCGGTCCTCTTCCTCGTGCCCGAGATCGCGCTCGGGACGCAGATCCTGAAGCGGATCGAGGCGCGCTTCCCCGGCAAGGTCGGCCTGTATCACAGCCAGGCGGGGGAGGGAAATCGGCGGCGGGTCTGGCGCGAGGCGCGTGAGGGGAAGCTCCGCTTCGTGCTCGGCGCGCGCTCGGCGGTCTTCGTGCCGCTCGAGAACCTGCGGCTGATCATCGTCGATGAGGAGCACGAGCCGGCCTACAAGCAGGACGAGACGCCGCGCTATCACGGACGCGACACCGCGGTGGTGCGTGCGCAACGCGCGGGCGCGGTCATCGTGCTCGGTTCGGCGACGCCGTCGCTCGAGTCGCTTAGGAACGCGCAGCTCGAGAAGTACGCGCTGCTCCGCTTGCCCGACCGTGTCGACGATCGGCCCCCCTCGGTCGTGACGCTGGTCGATCTCGCGGAATCGCGCCGCCAGCATCAAGAGCAAGCGGCCAGGGATGACACGCCTCGCCCCGCGCGAGGTTCGGAAGATGAGCTGATCGGCCGGGTCTTCTCGGGCCTCCTGCGGCAGAAGATCGAGGACCGACTCGATCGCGGCGAGCAATCGATCCTCTTCCTCAATCGTCGCGGCCACGCCACGGTGGTGCAGTGCGGCGATTGCGGCCACACGCTTCAGTGCACGCAGTGCGACGTGGTGCTGACCTGGCACAAGGACGAGAACCGACTGCGCTGCCACTACTGCGGGCAAGCGCGCGCGGGAGTCGAGCAGTGCGAGATCTGCGCGGGGCATCGCTTCTTCTACGGCGGCTTCGGTACGCAGCGGGTCGAGGAGGCCTTAGGTCGCCTCTTTCCGCAGGCGCGCGTCGCGCGGATGGACCAGGACGCGACGCGAAAGCGCGGCTCCCACTCCGACCTGATCCGACGGATGGAAGAGGGGGAGATCGACATCCTTCTCGGGACGCAGATGGTGGCGAAGGGGCTGCACTTCCCGAACGTGACGCTGGTCGGCGTGCTCCAGGCCGATCGCGAGATGCTCCTGCCCGACTTCCGTTCGCAGGAGCGCGGCTTTCAGCTGCTGACGCAGGTCTCGGGGCGCGCCGGACGCGGGCGGATCGCGGGCGAGGTGATCTTCCAGACCTTGATGCCCGATCACTACGCCGTCGCCTGCGCCGCCTTCAACGACTATGAAGGCTTCGCCTCGCGCGAGCTCGCGGTGCGCGACATGTTCCACTACCCTCCCTTCCATCGGATGGTGCATCTCCTCCTCGATGGTCCGGAGGAGGATCGCGTGCGACGACGTTCCGAGGAGCTGCGCGATGTGCTGCTCTCGAGTATCGCGGCCGCGAGATCGCCGGTGCGTGTGCTCGGGCCCGCGCCGATGCCGCTCTCGCGCTTGAAGGGACAGTACCGCTGGCACCTCACGCTCAAGGGACGGGTGCCCGAGCTGCTGCGGCGCCACGCCTTGCTCGCGCTCGACGCCAAGGCAACCAAGGGGCTCTCCGGCGTGCGCGTGCAAGCGGACGTCGATCCTGTACAGATGATCTGACGGAGGAGCTCGATGCCGATCGTGGCCGACCTCGTTTGCTTCGACAGCGACGGAACGCTCTTCATGTCACACGAGGTGGCGAACGGGGCGATCCAGCAAGCCTACGTCGAGTACTGCCGGCGCCACGGACTCGAGCTGCCCGCGCCGAGCGACGAGGAGATCTGCCGCTTGACCGGCCTGCCCGGGCTCGAGTTCTTCAGCCGGCTGCTCCCGTCGTCTTTGAAGGCGAACGCGGCCGAGTTCCGAAGCGAGTGCGTCGAGCTCGAGGCGGCCGCGGTGCTCGCGCGTGGTCGACTCTTCCCGGGAGCGCGCGATCTCCTGCTTCGATTGCGAGCCGAGGGACGAAAGCTCGCCCTGGTGACCAACGGCGGCGAGCAGTACACCGGCGCGGTGGCGGAGCGGGTCGAGTACGCGGCGCTCCTCGATCGGATCTATCACCACGGCAAGGATGGCCACATGAGCAAGGACGCGATGATCCGCGCCGCGCGCCGCGATCTCGGGGCCGAGAAGGTGGTGATGGTGGGCGATCGGAAGAGCGATCTGGAGGGTGCGCGCGGCGCGGGAGCCCTCTTCATCGGCTGTCGCTACGGCTACGGCGATCCCGAAGAGCTCGAAGGGGCCGACGTTTTCGCCGACTCGATGGAGGACTTAGCGCGCCTGCTCGTTGCTTGACTCTCGATTGGGCCGCTCATACTCTGCTCGCCGATCGAGGGGAGACGACGGTACTCTTCGGGCACATTCCCACCGGCCCGGGCTGCGAGGCTCTCCCCGAAGCCTTCCGGAGCGGGTACTAGAATCCTAGGAAGGGAAAGGGAGCAAGGATGATGATGCGTATTTTGAAGGGGCCATTCGCGCTACTCGGCCTGGTCGGATTCGTGATCTGGGCCGGCTGCAGCAACCCCAACCTCGCGGGCGGAAAGCTTCACTTCGATCAGAAGCGTTACGACCGCGCGCTCGAGACCTTCCAGCTCGCGCGCCAGCAGATGCCGGCGAACGGAGAGGCCCGTCTGTGGTTGGGCCGCGCCTTCGCGGAGCTGGAGCGCGCCGACTCGAGCAGCACGACCACCGAGAAGGCCGACTCGGCCTCGGCCAACTTCGACGCCGCGCTGAGGCTCGATCCGCGCCTGCAGCAGCAGGTACAGGACGTCCGCGGACACTATTGGAGCGAGCGCTTCGCGAGCGGGATCACCTCGGCCAAGGCCGCGGAAGAGAACGTCGCGCAGGGTGACAAGTCCGGGGCGCAGGAGAACTACCGCACCGGCCTCAACTACTTTCACAAGGCCCTGGTCTACGCCACGGACAAGGACAAGAAGCAGACCTACGAGAACATCGGGAAGATGTACTTCAACCTGAACCAGGTCGACAGCGCGCTTGCGATCTTCAACCAGATCAAAGCCATGGCGCCCGATGATCCGGTGACCAAGGGCATCCTCTTCGACGTCTACTTCAATCAAGGGCAGAAGAGCTACGAGGACGCGGCGGCATCGCTTCAAGCCTCCGACTCGACCAAGGCGCGCCAGGGATTCGAGCAGGCGCTCTCCCTCTACGGCAAGGCGGCCGAGGTGGTCTCCGAGGATCCGAAGGTGCAAGCCGACCTGCTCTTCCAGCAGGGCGCCGGCGCCTACGAGCTCTCCTACCTCGACAAGACGAAGCACGCGGACTATCTACGTCAGGCGGCGACGGGCTACGAGGGCGTGCTCAAGATCAGCCCCGAAGACGTGGACGTGCTGTACAACCTTGCGCTCGTCTACCGCGATCTCGAGGACTACCAGAAGGCGCGTGACGTTTCACGGCGCCTGCTCGACCTCAAGCCCTCCGAGGGCCAGTACCACGAGCTCGTCGGTCGGATGGAAGACAAGCTCGGGAACAAGAACGCGCTCATCGCCGGGTTGATCTTCGGCAAGGCGCTGCGCGGCGGCACCGCGGTCGAGGCGACCGAGGCGCGCGCGCGCTCGGAGAAGAACGGACCTTCGAGCGACATCGCACGGCGCTTCCGCGAGAACGGTCAGCCGGACGAGATCCGCACCTTCCCCGATCAGAACGGCAAGGAGTACGAGTGCTGGTTCTACTGGTCACGCGGCACCGCCTTCGCCTTCGTTGACGGCAGCCAGAAGTACGACACGAAGTTCGCGGCGGCAAAGTCGTAGCTTCGAAGTCGTGATCGGCGTGCACTCGTGATTAGGGGCGCGAGCGGGCAGACCTCTCTTCTACGCGAGGAGGACTGCCCGCTCGATCCGCTTCTGGGCCTGACCTGCGCCATCCTCGGCTACGGGAATCAAGGCGAAGCGCACGCGCTCAACCTGCGCGACTCGGGCCTCTCCGTCTTGGTCGGTGCGCGAGCGGGAGGCGCCGCGGCCGCACGCGCCACCGCCCACGGCTTCGACGTCCGCTCGATCGAGGAGGTCGCGCGCGACGCCGATCTGATCGCGCTCCTTTCCCCGGACGAAACCCACCTTGAGCTCATCGCCTCGCTTCGCGCGGTCACGCCGTGCCGCGTCTCCACGCTGGTCTTCGCGCACGGCTTCGCGCTTCGGTTTCAGCGACCGCCGCTCGAGGCGAGCTGGGACGCGATCGTGGTCGCGCCGGCCGGACCGGGGGCGCAGCTCCGTTCGCGCTATGTCGAAGGGGGCGGCATTCCCGCGATGCTCGCGATCGGGCAGGACGGATCGGGCGAGGCCCAAGCTCGCGGTCGTGCCTACGCCCGCGCCATCGGCTGCGCGCGCGCCGGCGTCTTCTCCACCACGATCGAGGCGGAGGCGGAGATCGATCTCTTCGGCGAGCAGGCGGTCCTCTGCGGTGGAATGAACGCGCTCCTGGAGACCGCGTTCGAGACCCTGACCTCGCGCGGCTATCCGCCTGAGCTCGCCTACCTCGAGTGCGTGCAGCAGCTCCGGCTGACGGCTGAGCTGGTCGAGCGCTTCGGAATCGAAGGGATGCGGCGACGCATCAGCCCGACGGCGCTTTACGGCGATCTCTCCCGCGGCCGCCGCGTCATCGGGCCGGAGGCGCGCGCGGCGATGGCCGAGCTGCTCGAAGAGGTTCACTCCGGACGCTTCGCCCAGGAGTGGCTCGAGGCCGCGCGCCGCGATCCGGGCTGGAAAGACGAGGCTTTGCGCGCTCGCCGCGATGCCGCGATGGAAGAGGCCGGGGCGCGCGTGCGCTCGCTCTTTCGCCGACCGGAGCCCGGCTCCCCGCCGACGGGGGAGGAAAGCGATTGACACTCGGCTCGGGCGCTCCGTAGATTCCGCGCGGTGACCGGGCCCTGTGCGCGGCACCGGCACCCCCAGCACGTGTCCCGTGAACGGACAAACGACTTCCGTGAGCGGATCTGCCGTCTAATCCCGTCGCTTGAAGTTTCGCTTCTTACCAAATAACCCGCAAAACAAAGGTCTGACTAACCCCCATGAAGAACCCTCCGCCTACCAAGGAAGAAGAGACCCTCGAAGCTCCCGCCGCACCGCCCAGCGATTCGCCGGCGATGGACATCTCCGAGATGAAGAAGAAGACCGTCTCCGACCTGATGAAGGTCGCGCAGGAGCTCGGCATCCAGGGAACGAGCGGACTGCGCAAGCAGGACCTCATCTTCAAGATCCTCGAAGGACAAACGCAGAAGAACGGCCTCATCTTCTCGACCGGCGTGCTCGAGATTCTGCCCGAGGGGTACGGGTTCCTTCGTTCGACCGACTACAACTACCTGCCGAGCGCGGACGACATCTACGTCTCGCCCTCGCAGATCAAGCGCTTCGACCTTCGCACCGGCGACACCGTGCAGGGCCAGGTTCGTCCGCCCAAGGACGGCGAGCGCTACTTCGCTCTCCTGCGCGTCGAGGCGGTCAACTTCGAGAGCCCCGAGGCCGCGAAGGAAAAGACCCTCTTCGACAACCTCACGCCGCTTTATCCGATGGAGAAGCTCAACCTCGAGATGAAGAGCCGAGATCTATCGACCCGCATCATCGATCTCCTCTCCCCGATCGGAAAGGGACAGCGCGGGCTGATCGTGTCGCCGCCCAAGGCCGGAAAGACGATGGTTCTACAACGCATCGCGAACGCGGTGACCGAGAACCATCCCGAGGTCATGCTGATCGTGCTGCTCATCGACGAGCGGCCGGAAGAGGTCACCGACATGGAGCGCTCGGTGCAAGCCGAGGTCATCTCCTCGACCTTCGATGAGCCGGCCGAGCGTCACGTCCAGGTCGCCGAGATGGTGATCGAGAAGGCGCGACGTTTGGTCGAGCACAAGCGCGACGTCGTCATCCTGCTCGACTCGATCACGCGTCTGGCGCGCGCCTACAACACGGTCGTGCCGCACTCGGGCAAGATCCTCTCCGGCGGTGTCGACGCGAACGCGCTCCATCGTCCGAAGCGCTTCTTCGGCGCGGCGCGCAACGTCGAAGAAGGCGGCTCGCTCACCATCATCGCCACCGCGCTGATCGAAACCGGGTCGCGCATGGACGACGTCATCTTCGAGGAGTTCAAGGGCACCGGGAACATGGAGCTCGTGCTCGACCGGAAGCTCTCCGACAAGCGCATCTTCCCCGCGATGGACATCAATCGCTCCGGCACGCGCAAGGAAGAGCTGCTCATCCCGGACCCCGACCTCAGGAAGATCTGGATCCTCCGCAAATTCCTGAGCGAGATGAACGCGGTCGAGGCGATGGAATTCCTGGTCGAGAAGATGTCCGGCACCAAGACCAACCGGAAGTTCTTGGAGTCGATGAACACGTAGACGACGTCTCTAGCCCTTCGCCTTGCCCTGATTCGCCACCGCTTTCATCGCCGCTTCGACCGCCGCCGGATCGCCGAGGTAGCGCCGGTCGATCGGCTTCATCTCCGCGTCCAGCGTGTAGACCAGCGGCATCCCGGTCGGAATGTTCAACTCGACGATGTCGTCATCGGAGATGCCGTCGAGATGCTTGACCAGCGCGCGGAGGCTGTTGCCGTGCGCCGCGACCAGGATCTGCTTGCCCGTGCGGATCTCGGGCACGATCACGCCGTCCCAGTAGGGCAGCACGCGGGTCACGGTGTCGGCGAGGCACTCGGTCAGCGGAAGGTCCTTCGCCGAGAGCTCGCGATAGCGCGGATCGTGGCCGGGATAGCGTGGGTCGCTCGCCTCGAGCGCGGGCGGGGGAGTGGCATAGCTCCGGCGCCAGAGCTTGACCTGCGCGTCGCCGAACTTCGCGGCGGTCTCCGCCTTGTTCAGGCCTTGCAGCGCGCCGTAGTGCCGTTCGTTCAGCCGCCAGTGGCGAATCACCGGAATCCACATCCGATCCATCACGTCGAGCGTGATCCAGAGCGTGCGGATCGCGCGCTTCAGCACCGAGGTGAAGGCGAGATCGAAAGCGAAGCCTTCGCGGGCGAGCGTGCGGCCCGCCTCGTTCGCCTCCTCGAGTCCCTTGGCGCTGAGGTCGACATCGGTCCAGCCGGTGAACCGGTTTTCCTTGTTCCAATCGCTCTCGCCGTGGCGGAGCAGCACGATGCGGTACATGTTCGCTCCCTCTCTCCGGGTCGACTCGCGAAACCGCCGCGATACTGCCACCCGCTCGGGCGCGCGGGAAGGTCGATGGGCCGCAAAATCGAGGGTCGGACAGCCGCCGGAGCGGGAGCGGGGAAGGGGCTCTCGGACGAAAACCTCCCGTCATCTTCGGCATCTATGGGGCCAGGAAGGCGGCGGGGCCCCTGCTTGCGGGGGGTCCGGCCGCGGAAACAACAACTTCCCGCTGGCCTACGCCGGCTCCGATTCGGTAAAGTCCGAACTCCTTCTCTGCTTTCCGGGGGGCGGACGGCGGAGGAGAGTGCCCGGGCCCTCAAGGGTTCGGTGGACGGGGCATGCATTTCCCGAGGAGGCAGGTTCCGATGAAAGACGGGATCCACCCGAGCTACCGCCGCATCAACATCACGTGCGTGTGCGGCAATACATTCGAGTCGCGGTCCACGATCGGTAAGGACTTTCACATCGAAATCTGCTCGGCCTGTCACCCGTTCTACACGGGCCGGCAGAAGCTGATCGACTCGGCGGGACGCATCGAGCGCTTCCTGCGGAAGTACAACATGCCGGGCTCCCCAGCGGATGCAGGCGCGGAGGCGGCGGGCGCCACCAGCGCGGATCAGTAGCTCGGCATTCGGTTCTTGAGGCTCCCGGGGGCGAGTTCGCTCCCGGGAGTCGTCGTTTTGGCGAAAATCGGTTTCAGCCTAGCGCGGTTCCGACTGGCCGCGTCTGCGCGAACCGGTATCTGAGCGAGTGGGGCTATGACGGATCTCCTTCGAACACGCGATCAGCTGGTGGAACAGCTGGAGCAGATCACGCGGCAGCAGCTCGACCCCAAGATCCTGGGCGACGCGCGTGAGATGAAGCGGCTGGGCCGCGAGCGCAATCGGCTCGAGCAGCTCCTGAAGGCGATGAAGGAGTACGACCGCGCGCAGTCTTCGGTCGCCGAGTACGAAGAGCTGATCTCGAGCGGCGATGATCCCGAGCTCACCGCCCTGGCGAAGGAAGAGATCGCCGGTGCGCGCGCCCTGCTCGAGCAGAACGAGGTCAAGCTCAAGCTCCTCCTCACCCCGCGCGATCCCCACGACAGCAAGAACGCGATGGTCGAGATCCGCGCCGGCACCGGCGGGGAAGAGGCGGCCCTCTTCGCGCGCGACATCTACCGGATGTACCTGAAGTTTGCCGAGGCGAACAAATTTCGCATCGAGGAGATGGACGAGAACACCACCGAGCTCGGCGGATTGAAGGAGGTCGTCTTCCTGGTTGAAGGGGAAGAGCCCTTCGCCACCTTCAAATTCGAGAGCGGCGTCCACCGCGTGCAACGCGTGCCGGAGACCGAAGCGTCGGGGCGCATCCACACCTCCGCCGTTTCGGTGGTCGTCTTGCCGGAAGCCGAGGACGTGGACGTCTCGGTCGACGAGAAGGACCTCAAGATCGACGTCTTCCGTTCCTCGGGGCCGGGCGGCCAGAGCGTCAACACCACCGACTCCGCGGTCCGCATCCGCCACATCCCCTCGGGCATCGTCGTGCAGTGCCAGGACGAACGGAGCCAGCTCAAGAACAAGCACAAGGCGATGAAGATTCTCCGCGCACGACTCCTCGACATGAAGGAGTCGGAACAGACCGCCGCCACCGCCGCCGCGCGGAAGTCGATGGTCTCGACCGGCGATCGAAGCGCCAAGATCCGCACCTACAACTTCCCGCAAGGGCGCGTGACCGACCATCGGATCGGCCTCACCCTGTATAACCTTCAAGCGGTGCTCGAAGGGAGCCTCGGGGAGTTGATCCAGGCGCTCAGCCTGGCCGACAGCGAAGCTCGCCTCGCCGCGTCGACCGGCGGCGTCTGAGGCAGCCATGAATCCGCGCGCCGAGATCGCGCGCCTCCTCCTGGAAGCCGCTCGCTCTCTCGCGGCGATCGAATCGGATGCGCCGCGAGCCGAGGCCGAGCACCTCCTCGCCTTCGCCGCCGGGGTCACGCGCGCACGCCTGACGCTGCTCGATGATGCCGCGTTGACCGATGCGGCGCGCGAGCGCTTTGCCGTCCTGCTCGCGCGGCGACTCTCGCGCGAGCCGCTCCAGTACATCTTGGGCAACGTGCCCTTCGCCGGGCTCGATCTCGCGGTCGGGCCCGGCGTGCTGATTCCCCGCCCCGAAACCGAGGCGCTCGTGCTCGAGATCGCGCGTGAGCTCGAGGCGCTGGAGTTGGAGCCGAGCTTCCTCGCGTCTCCTTCTCCGCGATGGATGATCGATGTGGGCACCGGAAGCGGCGCGATCCTCTACGCGCTCCTCGCGGGCGCGCCGGAGTGGCGCGGCGTGGGCGTCGACATCTCGGCCGAAGCTCTTCGCTACGCCGCGAAGAATCGGCCTCAGGAGCAACGCGAGCGCGCCTCCCTTCTGCGAGGCGACCTCTTGCAGGCGCTATCGCCGCATGGACGCGGTTCCGTCTGGATCGTCACCGCCAACCTCCCGTACATTCCGCGCGGTGAGCTTGAGGCACTCGCGCCCGAGGTGCGCGAGCACGAGCCGCCCCTCGCCTTGGATGGCGGCGAGGACGGGCTCGATCTCGTGCGCAGGCTCTGGCCGGAAGCCGCACGCCTCCTTCGTCCGCATGGCGTGCTCGCGCTCGAGCTCGCGATCGATCAGCCGGAGAGAGTCGCCAACGAGCTGGCCGCGAGCGGAGCCTTCTCGCTCGCGCGCACGATCCACGATTGGTCTGGCCGACCGCGCGGCGTGATTGCCCGGCGTGTCGCCTGAGCCAGGGAAGGGATTTCCATGGACGCATTCCGAGTTCAAGGCGGACAGCGACTGAGTGGAACGGTCGAGGTCGGCGGCGCGAAGAACGCGGCGCTGCCGATTCTGGCGGCGGCGCTGCTCATTCCGGGGCGCACCTTCCTTCGCCGCGTGCCGCACCTTCGCGACGTCGTCACCATGCA